>CAOMFZ010000018.1 GCA_948482415.1 uncultured Mailhella sp. | reverse complement strand
GGGGTATGGGGGAAATCATTTCCCCCATAAAAAGAAAATTTTATAATTATCTTTTATAGTTATAAAATCAACCTGATACTAAAACAAAGCAAAAAATTTTTATCTTTCATGGGGAAATCATTTTTCCATGTCTATTTTTTGTTTTCTTTTGCCCAGCTGTCTTTCAGGGTGACAGTACGGTTGAAAACAGGTTTTTCAGGCGTGCTGTCATAGTCCACGCAGAAATAGGCAAGACGTTCAAACTGGACTTTTTCACCAACTGGCAGGCTGGCAAGATAGGGTTCAGCATAGGCGGTGACAATTTTGAGGCTGTCCTGATTGATAAGGTCGGTGAAGTTTTCCGCATCTTCTGCCGCAGGATTATCCATGGGGAAGAGGTGGTCATACAGGCGCGCTTCAACAGCCTTGGCATGTTTTGCGCTGACCCAGTGAATGGTGCCTTTGACCTTTCTGCCGTCAGGGGATTGTCCGCCTTTTGATGCAGGGTCGTAGGTGCAAATCAGTTCTTTGATTGAGCCGTCAGGATTTTTGATTACTTCCTTGCAGGTAATAAAATACGCATAGCGAAGGCGCACTTCATTTCCCGGAGACAGACGGAAAAATTTCTTGGGCGGATTTTCCATAAAATCGTCCCGTTCGATGTACAGCTCACGGCTAAACGGCACATCGCGCCTGCCGTAGCTTTCATCTTCAGGGTGCAACGGGCAGCTGAAAACTTCTTCCTGATTTTCAGGGTAATTTTCAATAATCACCTTGATTGGGTCAAGCACAGCCATGAGCCGCGGGGTAATGGCATTTAAATGTTCGCGCACGCAAAATTCCAGTAAATTATAATCCACCATACTGTCAGCAGCGCGGGCAACGCCGATTTTTGCACAGAAATTGCGGATAGATTCAGGGGTATAGCCGCGGCGGCGCAGACCGCATATGGTCGGCATGCGGGGGTCGTCCCAGCCGCGCACAAAATTATTCTGCACAAGGTGAATGAGTTTGCGCTTGGAAAGCATAACATGCGTCAGATTTAAGCGTGCAAATTCAATTTGCTGCGGGTGATAGAGGTCGAGCGCGTCCAGTACCCAGTCATAGAGTTCGCGGTTATTTTCAAATTCCAGCGTGCAGATAGAGTGGGTAATATTTTCAATGCTGTCGGAAATGCAGTGGGTGAAATCGTACATGGGATAAATATTCCATTTATCGCCGGTCTTGTGGTGGTGTGCATGGCGGATGCGGTAAATGGTCGGGTCACGCATAATAATGTTGGGAGAAGCCATATCGATTTTTGCGCGTAAAACCATTTGTCCGTCAGCAAATTCACCTGCGCGCATGCGGCGGAATAAATCGAGATTTTCTTCCACAGAACGGTTGCGGTAAGGGCTTTCCTTACCCGGTTCTGTCAGAGTTCCGCGGTATTCACGGATTTGGTCGGCGTTCAGCTCACAAACATAGGCTTTGCCGCGTTTAATCAGTTCTTCGGCAAGTTCGTAGAGTCTGTCAAAATAATCTGAGGCATAGTGAATTTCGCCGTTCCAGCTGAAGCCCAGCCATTTTACATCTTCCTGAATGGAATCAACATATTCTGTATCTTCTTTGACAGGGTTGGTGTCGTCAAAACGCAGATTACATAACCCGTTGTAATCTTTAGCAATGCCAAAATTCAGGCAAATGGATTTTGCATGCCCGATATGGAGATAGCCGTTTGGCTCCGGGGGAAAACGAGTGTGAACGCGAGAATCAAAGCGTCCGCTTTCATTGTCCTGATTAATTCTCGCACGGATAAAGTCAGTTCCTGCTTTTTCTTTTTCGTCCAAATTACTCATAATTGCCTCATAAAATAGGAATGTGCAAAAGTATACAGAATTATTGCACAAAAGTCGAGTGAATAAAATACGCTTTGCGGGCATAAAATTTCAGAGCACAAATTATTTTATAAAATTTTTTTTCATAATAAAAATAAATGGTTATATAAGTATTTATTTCAGAAAATGAAATTTTTTTGCGCCTGCAAAATAAAAAAATTTACACAGCTGTAAAAATGAAAAGGGGAATTTTTATAATCTCCTTTTTTTATTGAAGAAAATTTTTGGCTTTTTTTGCCTGAAAAATATGTCAATCGGGGGGGCTGTCTATCTCCTGCCTATTCTCTGCCTGTCAAATCCGTAAAAAGTGAAAATACCCCGTGCTAGAACACAAAAAACAGGAACGACAAAAAGCAAGGAAACAATATGACAATTCCCAGTTCACTTTTGATTGAAGAAATTATGCATTATGAGGGCTTTTCCAAAAGTCCCGTGCAGAACCGTCTGGGCATGCCCTGTATCGGTTATGGTTTTCCCTTATGGGAAGAAGCGCTGAATATTTTGCATGCCAACACCAGGCTTGCCCGCAGCATAAAAAACAGTATGCCTAAGGAACAGGAAAATATGGATTCAGGCATGAAGCGGCTTTTAGCTTTGCCGCTGACAGTAACGGAAAAGCAGGGCAGGCAGCTTCTGGTACAGAGCCTTTTATATTATGCGGAGGAACTTTCTAAAAAATACACCGGCTTTCGCCATTTAGTCAATCAATGCGGCGAAGCTGTCATCTATCCGCAAAGCAGTTTTGCACAGTATGAGGGGCTGATTGCACTGCAAAATCCACTGCAAAATCCGGTAATTGAAGAAAAAACGGCAGAAAAGGGCAAAAAGCGAAAGCAATATACCGGCGCGACCCAAAAACAAAGCATTTCTTTTTTACGGCAGCATGGCTCCAGCCTTAACCGTACAGGATTGAACAGCTCTGAAACGGCTTTGCACCCTGCTTTTTTGCAGTCTTTTTATTCTTCTTCAGAAGCTTTTGCCGGGGCAAATCCTTTTCAGTCTCTCAATTTTTTTGGAAAAAGCAAAAAGCAGAAAAAGCAAAAAGAAACGATTTTTTTCCCCCTGACCGAGCGAGAACAAGCCCTGCTGCGTGTGGACAGCGTGCTCTTTGTGACCCACCTTTTGGGACTTGATATCACCCTGCAAATGCACGATTTTTTTCTTGCCTTACAGCAGGATAATTATGCAGAAGCCTGCAGTCAGCTTTTATCA
Source organism: uncultured Mailhella sp. (assembly GCA_948482415.1). Taxonomy (GTDB): domain Bacteria; phylum Desulfobacterota; class Desulfovibrionia; order Desulfovibrionales; family Desulfovibrionaceae; genus Taurinivorans. The sequence goes on along the minus strand of CAOMFZ010000018.1, from coordinate 16,009 downwards.
CATAGTTCAGCTGCCTATTTGGGTACGATTATATCGGTTTTAGCCCGCCGTATCCGTGAAGCAAGACTTGATTACGGGGATATTGCCCTGCAAAAAACGCCTCTTCTCAAAAAACAAAAACGCGGCAGAAAACCACAGACCTATCTTCAAAAATATTTTCAAAATCATTCCTTTAATCAATGTGGACATATTAAAGGCGGACATATTAAAGGAGGACAAAGGGCAGGAGCAGTTTATGGCGCATAATCTTGTGAAAATAAAGAAAAACGGAACCGTAAACCTCCTGTCAAACCGTGAGCAGGCAAAGAAATTTTATGCCAAAGTCCACAGAGCCTATTATGCCGATTTACAGGCACAAAAGCAGGCACAGGAAACGCCTGCAAATAAAGAGCAGGAAACACAAAGTCCCCTTGTTCCTTTTGTCCCCCGCAAAACCAAACAGGAATTAGCCGAGGAAATCCCCTATTTTGAGGATATGCCTTTATCAGACGACATCAGGGCACTGCTTTGCCATGACCTTTTTTATCTGCTGGTCTACGGCATGGGGCGCAAGGATATTGACAAAGACTGGCTTTTTGCCCGCTGCCGTGAAGTACAGCAAAGTCCCAATAATCATTTGGACTTATGGGCACGGGAACATTACAAATCCACCATTATTACCATTGGGCTGACTATTTTGAATGTTTTGCAGGATCCCAATATCACGGTGGGAATTTTCAGCCATACCCGCCCCATTGCCAAGGCATTTTTGCGCCAAATCAAACGGGAATGGGAAACCAATCTTCTTTTGCAGGCATATTTTCCCTGTATTACGCCGCCTGAAAAGGGCGAAGCGCGCACCCGTACATGGAGTGAGGACGGCGGACTGATTGTGCGGCGTGACGGCAATCCCAAGGAAGCCACCATTGAGGCATGGGGGCTCGTGGACGGACAGCCCACGGGCAAGCATTTTGCCCTGCTCATCTATGATGATGTGGTGACCTTGGAATCTGTGACCACGCCGGAGCAAATCAAAAAGACCACGGACGCGTGGCGCCTTTCTCTTAATTTGGGTGCGCGTGACGGCAGTCTGCGCATGATTGGCACGCGCTATCATGCTTCCGATACCTATCATCTGATTATGGAACAGGGCAGCGTGACGCCGCGGATTTATCCGGCCACAGAAGACGGGCAGGCTCAGGGCAGGGCTGTCTTTTTGGCAGACGAGGTTTTGAAAAAGAAACGCCGCGACATGGGTGCCTATGTTTTTGCCTGTCAAATGCTGCAAAATCCCTTGGCGGACAATGCCATGGGCTTCAAAAACTCCTGGTTTCAGACTTTGCCTTGTGATACAGCCATAAAACCCGGTTTTGCCGCCAACATGAACCGCTATATTTTGGTTGACCCTGCTTCCAGCAAAAAAGAGGGCTCGGATTACACGTCCATGTGGGTGGTGGGGCTCAACCATGACGGTTTTTATTATGTGCTGGACGGCGTGCATGACAGGCTTGCCCTGCATGAGCGGGCAGAAGCCCTCTTCAGCCTGCATAAAAAGCACAGACCGCTGGCAGTGGGTTATGAGCAGTACGGCATACAGGCGGATATAGAGCATATCAAATACCGCATGGAGCAGGAAAATTACCGCTTTTCCATTATGCCCCTTGGCGGTGCCATGGCGAAAACCGATAGAATACGCCGCCTTGTGCCTGTTTTTGAGCAGGGGCGCATGTGGTTTCCGCACCGTTTGGTTACGCTCAAAACGGATAAAACGGTTTCGGATTTGGTGCAGGATTTTTACCGTAATGAATATTTGAATTTTCCTGTGGCAGAACACGATGACATGCTGGACTGCCTTTCCCGTATTCTGGACAGCAAGCTGGGAGCGGTTTTCCCGCTTGCCGTGGAAAATTATTCACATGTGAAAGGAGATACGTTCTTTGTCAAATAATAGTTCAGCGTACTCTTATCAAACTCTTTGGGCAAAGAAACAGCCCTTTGAAGTTCTGTATGGTTTTTGGAAACAATTTCAGGAAGATAAACTTAATTCTATTTTGTTTTATGACGGGGAAATGACCGATTTTGTCGCTTTCCAAACATGGCTTCAGGCTGCGGATAAAGATGCCCGCTTTGTGGCAGATGCTGACGGCAAAATCAAGGCGCTGTACTGGCTCAATAACCCTTTAGGCAAAAGCGCCATGATACATTTTTGCTTTCTGCGTCAGGCGTTTTGCGAGCAGGAAGCGATTGGGCGCTATGTGGTGAAAAGTCTTTTGTTTTGCAGGGACAAAGGGGGCGGCTATGTGCTTTCCGCTCTGTACGGGCTGACGCCGAAGCCGTATCGCCATGCCCTTGCCTTTATTCGGAAACTGGGCTTTCGGCTGGTGGCAGAATTGCCTGAAGCGTGTTTTTTTGCCCGCAGAACTACATATAAAAGCGGGATAATCAGCATGCTGACAAGAGAACAAATTATCAAGGAATAATTTTTTGGGGGAAATGATTTCCCCCATACCCCCTCATCGCTTGTTTTTATTTCATAAAAACAAGAAGTTGAGTATTATTATTTGAAAACAGGAACAAGATAAAAGGAGGTTATTATGGGCGGCGGAGGAAAACATTATTCGGCGCCGGCAGCAGAAGTGGAAATCCCTGCTCCTGCACCGGTGGAAGCTGACAAGAGCGTAAAACAGGCAGGGGACGAGGAAAGACGCAGACGCGCCGGTGCGCTGGGGCATTCAAAAACAGTACTGACCGGCGGTTCGGGTTTGGAAAGTTCTGCAAACAGCCGGAAAAAAACTTTGCTTGGCGGTTAACGGGGCGGTGCTATGGAAAATGATTGTGTTCAGCATGTTTTGCGGCGTTTTCATGAGTTGGAAAAAGAACGGCGCACATGGGAAGAACAGTGGAAAGAAATTGCCGCGCTCATGCTTCCGAGTAAGGGAAAATGGTCGGCAGAAAGCCACAATAAGGGCTTCAAAAAACACGGGGAAATTGTGGACAGTACGGCGCTGTATGCACTGCGCATTTTAGCAGCAGGCATGCATGGGGGCTTAAGTTCTCCTGCCCGTCCGTGGTTTCGCATTGCCTTGAAAGACAAGGAATTGGAGCAGGCAGAGGGCATTGGCAAGTGGCTTCAGGATACGCAGGAGCGGGTGCATGCGGTGCTTTCAGGCTCAAATTTTTATCCGTCGGTCCATGCCCATTATGCCGAGCTGGCAGGTTTTGGCACTGCCTGTTTTTTGATTGAAGAGGATCAGGACGAGGTAATCCGCTGCCGCAATTTAACTGTCGGCGAGTATTACCTTGACTGTGATGCCAGGGGGCGTGTGGATACGCTCTATCATACCATGAGCATGACGGCTCGGCAGATTATGCAGCGCTTTGACGCGTATCCCGAACGGATAAAGGAACTTGCGGAACAAGACAGTTTGCAGACCTTTACCGTAATTCATGCCATTGAGCCGCGTGCACACTATGACCCCAATAAGATTGACGCACGCAACCGGCGTTATGCGTCCTATTACGTTTTGCAGGGGCAGGGCAATTTTCTGCTGGAAGAGGACGGCTACGAAGAATTTCCTGCCTGCTGTCCGCGCTGGGATGTGACGGGGCAGGACGTGTACGGGCGCGGCCCCGGCATGGACGCTCTGCCGGATGTGCATATGCTTCAGCGTATGCGGCAGGACGGGCTGCAGGCTTTGGAACTGGAAGTTAATCCGCCCATGAATGTATCGAATGTCCTGCGAAATTCCGGCGGGGAATTTTCACTCAGCCCCGGCTTTGCCAATTTTGTGGACATGAACAGCCAAATGCCGTCCATTACTCCCACCTATCAGGTACAGGCAAATTTGCAGGCGCTGGACGCGTATTTACAGCAAATCCGTCAGCAAATCGGGGAGCATTTTTATAAGGATTTATTTTTGCTTTTGACCCAGTCCGACAAACGCATGACAGCCACAGAAGTCTATGAGCGCAACGCAGAAAAACTGCTCATGCTGGGACCCACCTTAGAGCGGCTGCGCAGTGAATTATTTCAGCCGCTTATTCAGCGCGTGCTGGGAATTATGAAGCGCTACGGCAAAATACTTCCCACGCCTCCGCTGTTGCAGGGGCGGGAATGGGAAATTGAAATGCAGTCAAGCCTTGCCCTCGCCCAGAAAAGCACGGACATCAGCGCCATTGAAAGCATTATGGCTTTTGCTGCCAATTTGGCAAAAATCAGCCCGCAAGTGCTGGATAATTTGGATTTGGATGAAATGCTGGTGCATAATGCCAAATTGCTTGGGGTGCCTTTGTCTCTTTTGCGGGGCAAGGAAGAGGTTGCGCTTATGCGTGAAGAGAGAAGAGCAGAAAACGCCAAGGCAGAGCAGGAGCAGAAAACATGGCAAATGTTGGAAAAAGGCGCGTCCACGGCAAAAATTCTCAGTGAAGTGGATTTAGAGGGCAAAAATCTTGCCGCTTCATTAGCTCAAAGTTTGCAGGAAACTGACGCCAATGACGGAACAGAAAATGACGGAACAGAAGCAGAAAAAGGATAAATCATGAAACAAAAAGAATTCTGGCAGGAAAGGGAGAATGCGCCGCAGGCGGGGCAGTTTCAGGCAGATTTACAATTCATTATCCAAAGCGAACAGGGCAGACGCTTTTTGAAAGATCTGCTCCTTGCCGCGGGCGTCTTTCAGGAAATCCCTGTGGCAAATCCTCATCTCTATGCCTATCTTGAGGGCAAACGCAGTCTTGGGCTCATGCTTTATCACCGCCTGTATGCCCTTGGCGCAAAGTATCTTATCCAAATCCAGGAACAAGAATAAGGAGAAATTATGGCAGAAACAGAAATTATTATTCGCCCGCAAATCAGTCCTGCGGCGGAAAATCAAGGGGTAAGCCCGCAAACAGGACGTTTAAACGGGCAAAATCCGGCGGCACAGGTAAATCCTGCTCCCGCAGTACCTGCGGAACAAGCTGTACCGACTGTACAGGCAGAGGTCAGTCCTGTACAAAATATAGCACCGGCAGCAGCGGCACAGCAAGACACCCTGCTCACAAAAGCTTTGCTGACCGGTCCTGATGATTATGTGTTCCAGTTTTCCCCTGAAACCGTGGTGGACACCATGCTCATTGACGAGTTCAGGCGCTTTGCCTTTGAGCAGAAAATGAGCCTTGAAAATGCACGGCTCATGGCACAGTTTTATGAAAAATATGTGTTGGGGCAAAGCAAAAAGCAAAGTCAGGAACAGGAAGAGCTTTTAAAATCCATGCAGAAAGCCTGCGAGGAAGACAGCGAATTTGGCGGTATGGGCTTCCATGACAATATGCGCTATGCGCGGGCGGCTGTTTTGCGTTTTGACGACGGCTCTCTTGCCAAAATCCTCAATGACACTGGTTTTGGCTCTCACCCTGAAGTGGTGCGTTTTATGTACCGTGTAGGCAAGGCGCTTGCTGAAAAGGAAATGCCCAAGGCAAAGGAAAGCCCTGAAGAACGATCTGCCGCCGAGCTTTTTTATCCGTCCATGGTAAAAGGCAATGAATAATCTGTTACAGGAACTGATTTTTTACAACAATTAACATAAGGAGTAACAATGAGTGCAAATGCAGTAACCTTGCTTGATTGTGCAAAACGTTTTGACAGCACAGGCAAAATCGCCAAATTGGTAGAAATCATGGCGCAGACCAATGAAATTTTGGAAGACGCGCTCTGGCTTGAGGGCAATTTGCCCACAGGGCACAGAACCACTATCCGCACAGGTCTTCCCTCTGCCACATGGCGCCTTTTGAATTATGGCGTACAGCCGAGCAAAAGCACCACCAAAAGTGTGGACGACAGCTGCGGCATGCTTGAAGCCTATGCCGAAGTGGATAAATCCCTTGCGGATTTAAACGGCGCAAGCGCGGACTGGCGCATGAGCGAAGAAGCAGGCTTTGTGGAAGCCATGAATCAGGAAATGGCAAAGACTCTTTTTTATGGCAATACCTATGAAGAGCCGCAAAAATTTATGGGCTTGAGTCCCCGTTATAATGCCCTTTCCGGCTTTGACAGTGCTGAAAACGTGCTCAATTTTGGCGGTACAGGCAAAAACAATACGTCTGTCTGGCTTTGCGGCTGGGGTGAAAATACCATGCACGGCATTTTCCCTAAGGGTTCTCAGGCAGGTCTGCAAATCAAAGACCTTGGCGAACAAACCCTTATTGACGATAACGGCGGGCATTATCAAGGCTACCGCAGTCATTTCAAGTGGGACTGCGGTCTGTCACTGCGCGACTGGCGCTATGCCGTGCGCATCTGCAATATTGATACGGCAAGTTTTGCGGACATTATCAACGGCACAACCCAAAACGCAGGCACCAACCTTATCCGCCTTATGATTGCAGCCGCCAATAAAATTCCGTCAGCAGGCAAGGCGCAAATGGCGTGGTACATGAACAGAGATGTCAAGACTATCCTTGATATTATGGCAATGGAAAAAGCCAATGTCCAGCTTTCCATTGAACAAATCGAGGGCAAGCCCGTGACCCATTTCCTTGGTATTCCTATCCGCCGTGTGGACGCGCTTCGCAATAACGAGGAAGCGCTTGTGTAAAGGCAGATGATTTCGTGATAATACTGTATAACCATTCAAAATAAAAAGGAAAATCCATGTATTTAGATAAAGCATTACTTTTTTCCCATGCCCAGAAAATCACCAAGAGCGAGGCATCTGACAATATTCTTGACCTTGGCGGCATGGAAGGCACAGGCATGCCCGTTTTCCCCACTGTACAGGTGGTTGAAGGCTTTGCAGGGATTGAAACCCTGACTGTGCATATCCAGTCTTCCAATGCAGATAAATCCGTGGCTGATTTGGCAGAAAGCGACTGGCAGACAATTTTGTCAAGTCAAACTCTTGCCCTGAAAGATGTGGCAAAGCCCTGTTCCCTTGTTTTTGGCTCTTTACCTCCAAAGGCAGGCAAATATCTGCGCGTGTATTATGAAATAGATGCAGGCGCTGAAACGCAGGGTGCAGCCGTGAAAGGGGCAATCACCGCAGGGCTTGTGCTGGACAGACAAGGCTAAAATTTACGGGCAAGGCTAAAAATCATTTCTTGTCTTTATTTTATAAGGACAAGCGATACGGGGGGTTGGGGTGCGGTAGCCGTTGCCAACTTGTTGGCTTACGGATGCTTTAGCTGTAGGCGAGAAAACGAGCCGTACAGATAAAGACAGTGGTTAATAGTCACAAGCCATTGCTTTATAGATACTGTCTTTATTCGTAGTTTCCTGCGTCACAACGACTAAAGCAGCGGCAGCAGAGATGATTATCACCCCCAAAGAAAAAGAAAAAATAAAAAAAGAGGAAGTATGGCGTTATCACAAGTTGATGTCTGTAATTTAGCCTTGAGCCGTATGGGCGGACACAGCATTGCCCAAATCACCAGCCTTGGCGAAGCAAGCACAGAAGCACGGCAATGTGCCATAAAGTTTCCCCATGTGCTGAAAGCTGCGCTGCGCTCCTATCCGTGGCATTTTGCGGTCAAAGAAATTGCCCTTGCCCTTTTGGGTGCAGGTGCGGCGGAAAGTGTTTTCAAAGACAATATCTTGTATCAGACTTTGCAGTATTACCAATATCCCGAAGAATGCATGCAGATTTTAGCCATTAATCCGGTCATGGGCAGAAAGGGAAATTATTATACGGAGAGCTTTGACTATACTGTGGAGCGGATTGCCGACGGCACAAAGGTTATTGTCACGTCCTGCCCCAAGGCGGTTTTGACCTGCACAAGCTATGCCGATGACCCGGGTATTTGGGACAGCCTTTTTACTGACGCCTTTGCGTGGCAGCTGGCAAGTGAACTTTGCCTGAGCCTTGGCGGAGCGGCAGGCTTGGTGCAGAGTTTACAGGAGATGGCAAGCCGTGCCTTTGAAAAAGCCAAAAGCGCGGATTGCAGAGAGGGGGCTTTGGCTGTGCATAAATCCCGGTATCTGGAGGCACGGAAATAATGGCTTTTTATGGTTTTCAAAGCAGTTTTACAGCAGGTGAGCTTTCGCCTTCGCTTGCGGTGCGGGTGGATTTGGCACGGTATCATACAGGGTGCAGTCTTTTGGAAAATATGCTGGTTCACCCTCACGGAGGCGCCAGCAAACGCAGCGGTCTGCGTTATCTTGCGGAACTTTCAGGAAAAACACGGCTCATGCCCTTTATTTTTTCCTCTGCTGAAACCTATGTGCTGGCATGGAGCGATAAGAAACTTTCCATCTTCACCCGTGAGGGGCAGGTGCTTGATGCGGGCGGCAGTCCCTATGAAATAGAGACGCCTTTTTCGTATGAAGTGGCAAGAAAAATGGGTTTTGTGCAAAGCGCAGATGTTGTTTATCTGGTCAGTGAAGACTTTGCTCCCTATAAACTTTGCCGCTTTGCCCATGACCGCTGGACGCTGGAAGAGCTTGATTTTAGTCCGAAAGCGGTGCCGCCTGCAAATTTGAAAGCGGCACTTTACGATGTGCGCACAGACAATGAAAAAAACAGTGACGGGGCAGGAAAACGATATTGGTCCTATGTGGTGACGCAGGTCAGCGAAACAGGCGAGGAAAGTCTGGCAAGCTCAGCGGCGTCAGTGCAGGGACCGGAAAATCTGCGCCAAACCTGTTATCCGAAACTTTCATGGCAGGCATGTGAAAATGCAGCAGAATACCGCATTTATCAGGAAAAGAACGGAAAATACGGTTATATAGGCAGCAGCCTGAAACCTGCTTTTGATGCCAAAAATATTGCCCCGGATATGACGGACTGTCCGCCGGAAGCGGATAATCCCTTTGTGGACGGCAATTATCCCTCCTGTGTTTGTTTTTATCAGCAGCGTCTTGTGTTTGCAGGCTCAAAAAAGCGTCCGCAGACGCTGTGGTTTTCGCGCACAGGCAATTTTGAATCTTTCACTCGCTCTTCTCCCGCAAAGGCAGATGATGCCATGGAAATCAGCATTGCAGGGAATGAAGTTTCACGGATAAATTGGCTGGTTTCTCTGCGTACTTTGCTGGTGGGCACGGGCGGAACTGAATGGGAAGTCAAAAGCAGTTCCGGGGTGCTCACAGCCGAAGATATTTCCCTTGTGCCGCAGTCCTATCGGGGCTCCAGTGAACTGCCTGCCCTCATTGTGGGCAACAGTGTTCTGCATATCAACAGAACGCACAGGGAAATGCGGGAGTTGATGTACGATTTTGGTACGGACTCTTATTCCGGTTCTGACCATGCCGTGCTTGCAGGGCATTTATTTGAACAGCATGCTGTGACGGACTGGGCGTATCAGCAAAGCCCTGATTCCATTATTTGGTGTGTGCGTGATGACGGGCTTTTGCTGGGACATACTTTTTTGCGCGAGCATGAAGTTTTTGCCTGGCACAGGCACAGCACACAGGGAAAGTTTTTGGCGGTATGCACGCTGCCCTCTTCCTTTGCTGATGAGGTTTTTGTGGTGACGGAGCGGGAAATTCAGGACGAAAAAAAATATTTCCTTGAACGCATGGAAAATTGCTGTGTGCAGAGAGAACAGACTGATAATTTTGAAAGCAGGGCAAAAAGCGGACAGGATAATACGCCGTATTTGTTCTATGTAGATGCCGGGCTTTCGTATCATGCCTGCGAGCATAACGGGAAAAAGATTCGCTATGTGGGCGGCTTGGAACATTTGCTGGGACGGGAAGCGGCAATTTTGGCGAATGGTGCAGTCTGTCCGCCGCAGATTGTCCGTGAAATTTTCTATGAGCAAAACGGTGAACAAAAACAGATAGTTGGTATTGATATTGGCTATGAGGCAAGCGATATCACAGTGGGTTTGGCGTATACCGCAAAGCTCATGAGCATGCCGCTTGAAGCAGAAAACGCCTATGGCGGCACACAGGGAAAATATAAGCATGTGCAAGGCATTGGCGTGTATTTTCGGAATACGAACTATGCCAAAATCGGTACGCAGTTTGAGCAGATGGACGAAGTAAAATGGCGCAGAAACGAAAAACCGGGCGAGGCTGTCAGCTTACAGACAAAATATGCCTTTATGCGGGCGGCGCAAGGCTATGAAAAACAAAGCTATGCCTGCCTGATGAGTGATGTTCCGCTGCCCATAACCGTGCTTGCCCTGCTGCCGGAAGTGAATGTCGGAGCATAATGTGGAATATATAGAAGATACAGAAAAGAACTGTTTGACCGAGTGTCATCTTAATAATTACCAGCACAGGATGTGCGAGCCGCGCAGCGTGAGCGAAGCAATTTCCGCGCAAATTGCGAGCGAGAGCGAGTGTCAAGCAGGACGATTGACCGAGCGTCATCTTTTAGATGTTCCGCTGCCCATAACCGTGCTTGCCCTGCTGCCGGAAGTGAATGTCGGAGCTTAAAAGGGGGCATAAGGTCAGCATAATGAAAACAAAAATTTTATCAGGCAACTATGGTGATTATGAGCTGGTCTTTGCCTCTGAAGAGATAATCGAGAAATACACGGAGCCTTGCCTTGAAAGTATGAGCGCCCATGAAATTTATGAGACATGGCAGCTGTATCATCTTTCTGTCAAAGATTTGCTGGAAAAAGTTTTTTCTGCGGTCAGGCTTGGCAGGTGTGAAGCGTATTTTCTGCTCTGTCACAACAGCTGTGAGGGAAATACCGAAGTCGTTGGCATTGGGGGATTTGGCGCGCTTGCTGATATTGAGACCTGCATGAATTGCGGTGAACAAGGGGGCAATGCTCTTAACGGGAAAACAGGCGAAATCTGGTTTATGGGAGAAAGCCTTGCCGGACATAAGCGTTTTCTGGTGCGCCATGGTAAAGAAATTATTGCAAAAATTCTCACTGTTTATCCCACGCTTATCAATGCCGCGGCGGCATGGAATTACCCGGCTTTACATCTGGTGAAATTTTTAGGTTTTACCGTAGGGGAAAAGGCAATTTACATTGGCATGGACAGCAGTCTTTATAAATATTTTTACATAACAAAGGAATAGGAAAAATATGTGTGTACCAAGTACTGTGGTGACAGGGATAAGTGTGCTTGGTTCTGCACTGGGCATGGCAAATTCTATCGCCAGCCAAAAAGCACAGGCAGAACAGGCAAAAAGTGAGCAGGCACAGGCTTTTCAAAATGCAAAACTGGCAGAAGAAAATGCGCGTAAAGCTCTGCTTGAGGGTGAAAAAGAAAAGGAAAAAATCAGGCTGGAACAAAAAGCCCTGCAAAGTAAGAAAGCCACACAATACGGCGCAGGCAATATTGATTTAACGAGCGGCAGTCCTTTGCAAGTGCTTGCTGACATGGCAGGTGAGGGGGAAGGTTTAGCGCAGGATACAGGCGAAAAGGCAAGGCAAAAGGCGCAAAATTATCAGATTGAAGCGCAAAAGTATTATGGGCAGTCTGCAGAGATAAAGACAAGGAAAAATCCTTTTGGCACGGCAAATACCATTTTTTCAGGATTAAATGATATCAATACAAGTTTGCGCAAAAATTCTGCCGTAAAGCGCGGTCCTAATTATTTTTAGCACGCCCTAAGCATTTCGGGTGCGGCAGTTCAATGTGGAGGAAAATATGACAGTTGCAAGTACGCTGAGCAAAAAACAATATCAGGGCAATAATTTGACAAACGAATTTCCTTTGCCTTTTCATGTGACCGCAAAAGAACATATTTTTGCTTTGCTCAAAAAAGGTACAAAAATTGAGGAAATCAAAACCAATTTTGCTGTGGATTTAGAGCGGAAAATGTTCATTTATCCGGTGCACGGTGAAGCTATAAAAACAGGTGAAAGCCTGACTGTCTACCGAAAAATTCCGCTGACGCAGATTGTGGATTTGGAAAATGCAGGGGCTTTTCATCCGGAAGTGCTGGAGTATGACGGTTTTGACAGAATTGTGATGCAAATTCAGCAGATTGATGAAGAAATCAGCAGAGCGCTTAAAATTGATATCACGGATACGCGCGATACGTCTCATCTTTTGGAAGAACTTTTTGCGGCACGGGAAGAAGCTGTTTTGGCTTGCAAAAAAGCTTTGGAGCAGGCGAAAATTGCCGGCGATAAAGCAGAAATGACAAAGGATTGGGCGCAGTTTGCAGCGGAAAAAGTCAAAGAACTGACGGACTTAGATGTGGAATGTTTTATCAGCAATGACGGGCAGGGACAAGTCACTTACAATAAAGATACGCACAAGCTTGAAATAGTTTTGCCCTTTGACAATGCCGGCGCAAGCCAGTCTAAAATGGTTTTGACCGACAGCATGGAGCTTGCCCGTTCCGATATTGGGGCAAGCGCAAAAGCTGTGCAAAGTTTGCATGCGGCAATGCATGGGGAATTAGAAAAATCTTATGCTGAAAATTTGGCACTGCTTGCAGGTAAACTCGATAAGTCTGCCGTTTCCTCTGCCCTTGACAGTGAAAGTGAGGAGACTGCGGCGTCCAGCAAGGCTGTCAATGAGTTGCGGGAAAAAATTCCAAATCTTGCCATGCCTGATAATGAAAATGCAATACATAATATAACAGAAAGCCCTTTCATTACTCCATGTGCCGGGTACTGTTGTTTATATGCTGTAGCAACAGCTGCTCCAAATAATGCGCTTTATATTGGTAATGGGAATCTAATTGCCAGTGCTTCATTCGGTACAGTTAATGCTAATATGTATGTAGCAGTCCCGGCAGCAAAAGGAGATAGTATCAGGACAATTGACCATTGGAATGTGAAAAACGTGTCTATGTCATTTATACCGGCAAAAGGAGAAATAGAATGATTTATACGGATAAAATTGAAAATCATAAATTGGGCATGGTCACTTCTTCAAAAAAAATGGCTGAAAAAATGGGCTGGACGCTTGCTTTTGAGAATGAGCAGGCAGAGCTGTCCGATGTTGATTGTGGCTGGTATGAAAAAGGCTTTGCGCCAAAATTTACGGACTTGGAAAAAGCTGGTCAGCTTAAACAACAAAAACTTTATGAAGCGGAAAAGCTTTTACAGGAAAAACTGACAGCCCTTTCCAATTATCCGCAGGCAGAAAGCGCAAGCTTTGATACGCAGGAAAAAGAAGCAGCGGCGTATCTTGCTGATACGGAAATAGATAAGGCTGAAATCCCCGTTATTACCGGCATTGCGGCAGGCGCGCAGGTGGAACTAAAAGAACTTGCCGAAAAGATTGTGAAAAATGCGAACAGCTTTGCACCTGTCCGCGGACTGTATCTCGGACGGCATAAGAGGGTAAGGGATTTACTGAATAAAGCTGTAACGCTCGCAGAGGTGGAAGCCGTGGACGTGGAAGCTATTTTTGAGGAAAATATAGGAAATACGGCAAAAACAATGCAGGAATAAGCTGTGTTTTTTATTTGTGATTACATAATTGCTTTCATGCACGACATGGAGATAAAACTCTCTGCGGCAAAAAGAGCTGCGCTCGGTCAGGCTTCCTTCCTGACACTCGCTGTCGTTTGCAATTTGTGTGAAAATCGTTTCGTTCGCTCCCTGTCACTTGGTCACTTTTACGCTTATAGCTTTGCTATGCGTAAGTGCCAAGTACGAGAACCTCTACTGGTTGTAAGGCTTAACTCTTCGAGTTGCCTAACAACTGTACGAGGGGCATGCAGAAACAGAAATAAGGTGTTGTTATGTTCTTTATTTGTGACTACATAATTGCTTTCATGCACGACATGGAGATAAAACTCTCTGTTTCTGCGTTTGCCGCGTTTATTTCTTTTCAGTTCGGGGCAAGTCAGTACTTATTAGAGCTGGTGCAGTATCTCTTATTTGCAGATTTTCTGCTGGGGGTTTTTCGGGCAAAAAAGAATAAACGCTTTTCCTGGTATCGGGCGTGGCTTGGGCTCAAGAAAATTATCAGCCTGTATTTCAGCATTTTGATTGTGGGCTTTGCCTGTAAGACTTTTGATGTAACCTTTTCCAAGCATATAGATATTGAGTATAACGGTACGTTTTGGTTTGATTTGTTCCTGTGCATCATGGTGCTTCTGAATTTGGCAAGTATCAATCATCATTTGGCATGCTTTGGCTTTGGGGTCAATGTGTGGCTGGATAAGGTCTGCTTCAAATACAAGGGCAAACTGCAAACAAAAATTGAAAGCGAACTGAATAAAGCTTTTGGGGATAAAAAAGAATAAATATGCGTGAAATAAATAAAATTATCATACATTGTTCTGCTACACCGCCAACCTCTGATATCGGCGCGTTTCAGATTGACGAATGGCATAAAAAACAGGGGTGGGGCGGTATCGGTTATCATTTTGTGATACGGCGCAATGGAAAAATTGAAAACGGACGCCCTCTTGAAATCACAGGAGCCCACTGCAAAGGGCAGAATAAAAACAGTATCGGTATTTGCCTTGTGGGCGGTATTGACGCAGACGGCAAGCCGCAAAATAATTTCACCGATGCACAGTTTCAGTCTCTGCGCAAATTGGCGGCAGATCTCAAAAATAACTTCCCGCAAGCCGCAATCCACGGTCATAATGAATTTGCGGCTAAGGCGTGTCCGTGCTTCAATGTGCGGGAATTTTTTAGCGGGGATAAATAATGTGGAAAGTTATTCTTAAAAGCGGTTTTGTAGGCAAGATTATTATTTGTGGCTTTGCTTGCCTGCTGTTCTGGTTTATGCAGGTCCGCTATGAACGCATGCAAAAACAATTAGCCCAAAAAAAGGAACAATGCCTTATTCTGCAAAACGCTAATAAAAAACAACAGGAAAATATCGCAAAACTTTTGCAGGAACAAAAAAAGCAGGAGGAACTTATTCTACAGGCAGAGCAGGAAAAGGAAAAACTCATGCAGGAATACCGGGCAAAGCAAATAAAACTGCATAAAAGCACCGATACTGCCAGTCTGGAGTGGAAAAAAACACCGCTTCCGGAAAACATTTTACAAATTATTAAGCAAAAATAACAACTATGAAAAAAATACGCTCAATTAAAACTATAATTACGTTCTGCATACTGTTTGCCCTTTCAGCCTGTGCAAAACCTTACCCTGTCCATGAAACGGAAATTGTCAAAATAACGCCTTCGCCTTTGCTGCTGGAGGCATTCCCTATGCCTCCCTTTTCAGGCTCCACCAATGAGGATTTGCTTCTTTATACTCTCACTCTAGAACAAAACCTTAATCTTTGCAATGCCAGACTTTCCGCCATAAAAAAGAGCGTGGAGTAATCCATATAAAAATGCTTGCAAAGCATCATGTTTTTATGTATATATTTTGTATATACATAAAAGGAGTTTGTAATGTCCGTTGTTACTTTGCAAAAATGGGGAAACAGCCAAGGTTTTCGTATACCAAAAGCTATTCTTGAAAGCCTTGCATGGCAGGAAAATGAAAAATTTTCTCTTTTGGCACAAGAGGATAAAATTATTATTGAACCGGTACAAAAAAGGAAAAGTATTCAAGAGCTTTTTGCAGATTTTCATGGTGATTATGAAGCAGCAGAAATTGACTGGGGAGAACCTGCGGGGAAAGAAATATGCTAAAACAAGGCGATATTATTAAAGTTAATTTCAATCCCCAAAAAGGGCATGAGCAGGCAGGATATAGACCGGCTGTGATTATCAGTAATGATTTTTTTAACGCTAAAACAAATTTAGTTATTGTTTGCCCTATTACCAATACGGATAATAAATTCCCCCTGCATATCCCACTTCAGGGAAAAACAAAAACAACAGGCGTTATCCTTTGCGAACATGTAAAAACACTTGATCTAGCAGCAAGACAATATTCATTTATTGAAAAGCTGCCAAAAGATTTATTGAAACAAGTTATTGATATTGTTTTTTCTGAAATTGAATGTTAAAAATATCCAATAATATCTAATAGTCTTCTATGTTAAAAAGCCCTTGATATGATAGCAAGTTTTTTCTTACTTTTAAATTTAAGTTGTCAAATTATGAATAACTGACTATTGTTATTCTAATGGTAGGAAAAAACATGTTAAAATACTGGTCTGAGTGTGTTCACACTAATTGCAATATTATAACTTTTATAGTATATTCTGCCCATGCAAATAACACATGAACAATATGAAAGAATTGCTGACTGTTTCCCTATTCAA
>CAOMFZ010000017.1 GCA_948482415.1 uncultured Mailhella sp. | reverse complement strand
ACCACCTGATTACAAGTCAGGTGCTCTACCAATTGAGCTACACCAGCACGAAGTGCTTTATATACTTTTTGAGAAATTATTGCAAGTTATTTTTTTCTGCTTACGTTTTTTCTCATTCCTCACTTCAAGAAGTGCTTTTATATATAAACTTACCTGACTTGTAAAGTAAAATTTTCAGTTTTTTTAATATTTTTTTATTTTTTTATTCAACCTGCTTATTTTATGAATTAAAATGCTCTGCCCATTGTAAACTCGAAACGACCGTTCAGACTTTCACCGTTATACCCGTTGGTAAGCGGAAAACCATAGGCAAAGCGCAAGTCGCCGAGCGGTGAATTCCAGCGGACTTCCAAACCTGCTGAATAGAAATTCTTTTCAAAAAGCGTATCATACTTTTCATCAGAAAGTGTTGCAAAATCAAAGAACGGTACAGCAGAAATGGAATATTCCTCGCTTATGCGGTAAATATATTCAGCAGAACCATACACGGCTTTTGTTGCACCAATAACTTCGTCTGTCCTTCCGTCACGGGTGGACGCATCTTCATAATCATAACCGCGAAGCGTGCTCATGCCGCCAATATAAATACGTTCAAAGGCAGGAATAGGATTATTGCCATTTTTATAAACAGCTACACCTGAAATTCTGCTGTGGAAAACATTATTTTTCCCAAGCGCATAATAGAAACCGTAGGAACCGCGAAGTTTTACAAAGTCATCACTGCCGCCGATAATACCGCCGCCGTATTCAACATAAATACTTTCTTTTGTGCCGCGGGTTGGAAAACGGACACTGTCGGTCGTATCCCGAACAATACCGGTGCTGATAACGCTTGCCCAGTTTTCACCTTCATAGGATTTAATCGCAGAGCTTGCATCAGGTTCAATATTATACATTTCGTAGTATTCAAGACGATAGTTCAGGACAACGCGTGTATATTCGCCGAGCGGATAGAAAATACCAAATTCTGTACCGGTTGATTTTCTGTCATAATCAGACCATTCATAATCTTCTTTATACACACTGGCGGTAAAACCAAGGTTGGTATCATTGACACGCGGATTGACAAAATAACCGCGCATTGAAGATTTTTTACTGGATAAATAACCTTGCAAGCCAACTGAATAGCCCTTGCCAAAAAGATTGTCCTTTTGAATATTCGCACTGATGCCCACATTATCATAGGTTGAATAGCCGACACCAAAACCAATTCTGCCTGTTTCATTTTCCGTAACAGAAAGTTTTAAATCAACTTCGCCGGATTCTTCCGTAGGCAAAAGGTCAACATTCACTTCTTTGAAATAGTCTGTTGAATTCAATCTGTCGATAGAACGCTGTACTTTTGCGCCGTCATAAGCCTGACCGTCAGCTAAACGAAGCTCACGCAAAATAACGTTGTCGCGGGTATCCGTATTGCCTTCCAAAATCACGTTTCTGATATAAACTTTTTCATTTGGCTGCAAAATATAATAAACATCAACAGTTTCCTCAGCTCTGTTAAACGGAGTGTCCACATCAACAGAAGCAAAAGCATAACCGTAACTCTTATATAAATCGGTCAATTTTTGAATATCATTCTGCATGACAGTAAGATCAAAGTATTTTTCATCTTTCTGCACATTGTCAAGGTTGATTTTTTCAAATAATTCATCGCTTGTTTCGAGCAAATCACCTCTGAAACCAATTTGTCCGACTTTATAGCGAATACCGGGAGCAATAGTGAAATTAACAACAATTCCGTCTTCTTCATAGAAAATTTCAGGACGATTGGTAATAGCTTCAAGGTAGCCGTGCTGTATCAGATAAGCATGAATTTGCTGCGTATCGCCTTCAATATCTTCTTCTTTCAAAATACCATATTTGGTAAACCAGGAAAACATGCCATGGGGGCGAATTTTGGTCACACCCCGAAGCTCATCCTGTAAATCTTCATCAACACCTATCATATTGACTTCTTTTACATAGAGCTTGTTTCCCTCATCAACAGTAAAAACAAGATTTGCCCCTTTATTATTTTCCAGAGGCTGTACATCATATTTTGCTTCAACTAAATAAAAACCTTGCTTACGGTATAATTCTTTAATAATTTCAAGGTCATTGGCGAGATTTTTTTCATTTAAAACAGTGCCCGGCTGTGTGGAGATTGCCCCAAGCGCATCTTCTTCACTGACTTCGTCTTCATCTCCCATCACACGAACAGCATTAATTCTGTATTTTTCTGCAACATCAACAACAAGTGTCCTGCCTTCGAGAAAAACTGTCACATCATTAAAATAACCCATTGACCAGACAGCGCGAATATCTTCATCAAGCTGATCGCTGTCAACACTGTCGCCAACATGCGTGACAAGGGCATTTTTTACCCGCTCAGGGTCAATCAGCATTGTTCCACGAACAACTATATCCTGGACAGTTCCTTTATCCTGCGCGGAAGATTTTGGCGCAGCAAAGCCGTTTCCTGCCAAAGAAAAACACAGCAGCAAAGCAAAAAGTACATTAATACATTTTTTGTTCATGAAAAGCTCCAGACTTTAATTCAACAACACGTTGCATTTGATTCGCAATCTCAACATTGTGCGTCACCATAACAAGTGCCATTTTCTTTTCTTTATTTAAATTTGTCAATACCTGCATTATTTGTTCGCCCGTTTTGGAATCCAAATTTCCTGTGGGCTCATCAGCCAAAAGAACTTTTGGAGATAAAAGCACGGCCCGTGCAATGGCAGCTCTTTGTTTTTCTCCCCCGGAAAGTGTGGTTACAAGGTGCTTTGCTCTTTCGGAAAGCCCCACCATTTCAAGGAGTTCCAAAGCTTTTTGCATTGCTTCCTTTTTGGACATGCCGGAAATCAAAGCCTGCATGGCTACATTTTCCACAGTGGTAAATTCCGGCAATAAATGATGAAATTGAAAAACAAAGCCCATTTCTTTATTACGAAGAAAATTTCTTTCTTTTTCTTCCATGGTATGAATATTTTTTCCGCAAAAAAGAATTTCTCCGGAACTGGGATTATCGAGTCCTGCCAGCATGTGCAAAAAGGTTGATTTTCCGCTTCCCGACGCCCCCAGAACAGCAAGCATTTCCCCTTCCTGCATTGAAAAATTCACATCATTCAGAATGGTAATTTCTTCCTGCGGTGTGCTGATAATTTTAGAAACATTCTTTAATGTATACAACATGCTTGGGCTCACTATTCGTAGCGCAGGGCTTCAGCCGGAATAAGCTGTGCGGCTTTTCGTGCGGGATAAATGGTTGCCAGAAAACACATAAACATGGAGGCAAAACCAATCAATGCCGTATCCACAAAAGAAATCAAAACAGGCAAATGGTCAGAAGCATAGACGCCGTGGGGCAGTTCGATAAACTGATATTTTTGCAGTAAAAACGCTAAGGTCAGCCCGCCGATATAGCCTGTCACGGTACCGATAAAACCAATAATCGTACCTTGCAGCATAAAAATTTTGCGGATAGAGGAACTTGAAGCGCCCATAGACATTAAGATGGCAATATCTTTGGTTTTTTCCATAACCAGCATAACAAGAGACGTAATAATGGAAAAAGAACCCACCAGCACAATCAGCGCCAAAACAATAAACATGCCGATACGTTCCAGCTGTAAAGCGGCAAACAAGCCGGCATTGGTTTCAATCCAGTTGCGGGTATAGAGATAATCAGGCAGTTCGTCCTGCAGCTTTGCACTGACTTCCTTTGCCAGCATGGGATTATGCAGAAAGACTTCAATTCCGCTGACACGCCCGGCTGGCGTACCAATCAATTCCCGTGCTGACTGAAGGGAAATAAAGGCTAAACGATTATCATAATCATTGAGCCCGGTCTTAAAAATACCTGCAACCCGATAAGAAACAATTTTAGGCACAAAACCCGCAGTCGTCCGTTCGCCGCTGGGTGACATCAAATTAATTCTGCTGCCCACGTTCAAACCAAAACGTGACGCCAGTTCTTCACCAATAATAATGCCCTGCACGCCTTTGGGACGAATAAGGTCGTCCAGCGTCCCCTCTTTTAATTGCTGCAAAACAGACAAGGCTTCATCAGCCTTATGGGGTTCAATACCGCGGATAATAAGTCCGGTTGCTCCGTTGGGACTGGAAAACAAAACTTCTGTATATAAAAAAGGCGCCGCAGCCCTGACTTCCGGATTTTTGGTTATTTTTTCCACAACATCAGCGTAACCGCCGCGTCCGTCTTCCTGGACATCCAAGTATTCGGGAACTACGCTTTGAATAAAAATATGGGAATTTGCCCCTAAAATTTTGTTGCGGATATCCTCTGTAAATCCATTATACACGCCCATAACCACCACTAACGCTCCCACGCCGATGGCAACACCTAATACGGACATAATGGAAATAACAGAAATAAATGCCTGCTGTCTTTTGGAAAAAAGATAGCGCAGCGCAATAAAAAGTTCAAATCCCATGGAATTTTGCTATACTTCAAGTCTTAAGTGAGGGAAGAAAATAACCTCACGAATAGAAGGTGAATCGGTTAAAAGCATAACCAAACGGTCAATACCAATGCCCTCTCCTGCCGTTGGCGGCATGCCGTATTCAAGAGCACGCAAATAATCGTCATCAAGAGGACATGCTTCTTCATCGCCCAGAGCCTTTGCTTCCACTTGTTTTTGGAAACGAATGCGCTGGTCAACAGGGTCATTCAATTCTGAAAACGCATTGGCAAGTTCACTGCCGGCAATGAAAAGCTCAAATCTGTCTGTCAATTCAGGATTTTCATCATTGCGGCGTGCAAGCGGAGAAATTTCAGCAGGATAATAATAAATAAAGGTAGGCTGAATGAGTTTTGGCTCGACATCAAGGTCAAAAAGCATGGCCTGCAGTTTGCCGATACCTAAATTATCGAGATTTTTTTCTCCGCGGGAAACAAGATATGCCTTGACGGCTTCCATATTGGTATAAAATTCAGGTTTGTGATTGCCGTATTTTTGCAAAGAATCATGGAAAGTAATGCGTTCCCATTTTCCCTTCGTCAAATCAATTTCATTTTCCTGATAGGTCACAACGGTTGAGCCGCAAACTTTCTGCGCAATGGTAGAAAATAATTCCTCGGTCAAATCCATTAAATCCCAGAATGTTGCATATGCCCAATAAAATTCGCAGGAAGTAAATTCCGGATTGTGTTTGGTATCTGTGCCTTCATTTCTGAAACAGCGGTTGATTTCATATACTTTTTCCAGACCGCCCACAATAAGCCGTTTCAAATACAATTCCGGCGCAATACGCAAAAAAAGTTCCATATCAAGCGCATTGTGGTGGGTGACAAAAGGACGGGCATTTGCTCCGCCTGCAAGCGGATGCATCATGGGCGTTTCCACTTCCGTAAAGTCACAGTCTTCCATAAAATTACGGAATTCACGGATAATGCGGGAACGCTTGCGGAAAACGTCACGCGCTTTCGGATTGACAATTAAATCCACATAGCGCTGACGGAAACGCATTTCAACATTCGTCAGCCCGGCATGTTTGTCCGGAAGAGGACGGAAAGACTTTGTCAATAATTTAATGCTCGTGCAGGAAAGAGTGAGTTCGCCTGTTTTTGTTCTGAATAATGTACCCTTAACACCGACAATATCACCTACATCGAGCTTTTTGAAAACTTTGAATTCATCTTCTGCAATACGGGATTTATCGGCATAACACTGCAGACGGCCGGTCTTGTCCTGCAAGTGGAAGAACATGACTTTCCCAAAGGAACGATAAGAAACAATGCGTCCTGCAAGCACAAAAACAGTATCGATATTTTCCAATTCTTCCGTACTGTACCCTTCAAATTCAGCCCGAACTGCCCCGCAGCTGTCTTCTTTTTTAAAGCCATTAGGAAAAAGCGGCACTCCTGAATCCCAAATATCACAGGATTTTGCTACACAGTTTTTAATAACTTCATTCAATTCGCCTCGTTCCTGAAAACTCTCAAGCATGGGCATAAAATAAGAAACATGTTCAGACTGACTGGCAATTTTAATTGCTTTTTGATGACTTGGGGTACTCACTTATCACTCCACAAAGATAGCATTTTATCGTGACCTGTTATATTATTGGAATATGCGCATATAGTCAAGACAAAGAGCAAAGAAAAAATCAAATTTTCGGAGAAATTTCTCATTTATTTTATTGACAAAGACATAAAGAACAAGTTATTTTTATCCATTGATTACAATTTTATCAAAACCCCTTAACTTAACGCTTTTTCTGAATGTAATGGATAAGCGTTTTTGTTTAATCTACAGCCTTTTTCCCATAGGAGCTCTATTATGGCAAAATGTTTAGGTAAATCCTTAACCTTTGAAGATATTTTACTTGTTCCTGCATATTCAAATGTAACGCCAGACATGGTAAACCTTGAAGCATGGCTGACCCCGGAAATAAAACTTCCTATCCCTCTTCTTTCCGCCGCCATGGATACGGTAACGGAATCTGCCATGGCTATTTCCATGGCTCGCAGCGGCGGTATTGGCATTATCCACAAAAATATGAGTATTGCCGACCAAAAACTGGAAGTGGAAAAAGTAAAAAAATCCGAAAGCGGCATGATTTTGGACCCGGTCACTGTTGGTCCTGACGATACGGTACAAAAAGCTCTGGAACTCATGCACGATTATCGTGTCAGCGGCTTGCCGGTTGAAAAAAATGATACGTTGGTGGGTATCCTCACCAACCGTGACGTGCGTTTTGTCACAGACCCGTCCAAAGTTCTTGTCTGCGAAGTTATGACAAGAGACAATCTGGTAACTGTTCCCATGGGCACAACGCTGGAAGAAGCAAAACATCACCTGCATGCCCACAGAATTGAAAAACTGCTTGTTGTTGACGGCAACCGCAAACTTCGCGGTCTTATTACCATGAAAGATATTGATAAAGTGCAGAAATACCCTAATTCCTGCAAAGATGACAAAGGCCGTCTTCGTGTCGGCGCTGCCATTGGCGTTGGCGCTGAAAGTGTTGAACGCGCAAATGCGCTTCTTTCTGCCGGTGTTGACGTGCTTGTACTTGACTCTGCTCACGGCCATTCTGAAAATATTTTGAAAGCTGTGCGCAATATCCGCGCATCTTTCCCCAAAGCACAGCTTATTGCCGGCAATGTGGCAACCTATGAAGGCGCAAAAGCTTTGATTGAAGCCGGCGTTGACACGGTAAAATGCGGCATCGGCCCCGGTTCCATTTGTACCACCCGTGTTGTTGCAGGCGTTGGTGTTCCTCAAGTAACCGCCATTATGGAAACAAGCCGTGCTACCCGCGAACACGACAAATGCCTCATTGCTGACGGCGGCATTAAATACTCCGGTGATATTGTCAAAGCCCTTGCTGTGGGCGCCAATGCCATTATGGCGGGTTCTCTTTTTGCCGGTACTGATGAAACCCCCGGCGAAATAATTTTATATCAGGGACGTACCTATAAAACCTACCGCGGCATGGGTTCCATCGATGCCATGAAAGACGGCAGCTGTGACCGTTATTTCCAGGAAAAATCCAAAAAATTTGTTCCGGAAGGTATTGTTGGACGTGTGCCTTCCCGCGGTCCTGTGGCTGATACCATTTATCAGCTTATGGGCGGACTCCGTTCCGGTATGGGTTACCTCGGCGCTAAAGATATTCCAACCCTTTTTGAAACAGCCCAATATGTGGAAATTTCCTCTGCCGGTCTTCGTGAAAGCCACGTCCATGACGTCATTATCACCAAAGAAGCGCCAAACTACCGCGTAGAACATTAATAAAGCATAGAAAATAGAAAAGGTTATTATGTCAAAAGTAATTATTATCGACTTTGGCTCTCAAGTTACCCAACTGATTGCCCGCCGTGTGCGTGAACTGGGCGTGTATTCCGAAATTCACCCCTGCCAGATCAGCGCTGATAAAGTAAAAGCCATGCAGCCTGACGCCATTATTTTATCAGGCGGCCCTGCCAGCGTTGGCGAAAAAGATGCTCCAACTCTGGATATGGGACTTCTTGAAATTGGAGTGCCTGTGCTCGGCATTTGCTATGGTATGCAGCTGCTCGCCCACAATCTTGGCGGTGAACTTTCCCAGTCTGAAACCCGTGAATACGGTCCCGCCGAATTGGAACTTTGCGGCACAAGCGCATTGTGGAAGGGACTTGGCAAAACTTCGCGTGTGTGGATGAGCCACGGCGACAAAGTAAGCAAAGCTCCGCAGGGCTTTAAAGTTTGCGGCAAAACGGCAACACTCGCTATTGCTGCCATGTGCGATGAAACCCGCAAAATCTATGCTTTGCAGTTCCACCCGGAAGTGCACCACAGCCTTGACGGCACAGCCATGATTAAAAACTTTCTCTTTGAAGTGGCGCACCTTACCGCTGACTGGAATATGCATAACTTTGCGGAACGCGTTATTGACGAATGCCGCGAAAAAGTTGGCGACGGACACGTTATCTGCGCCTTGTCCGGCGGTGTTGACTCAACCGTTGTGGCTGTGCTTTTAAATAAAGCCATTGGGCACAGACTGCACTGTATTTTTGTGAACAACGGCGTTCTGCGTGAAAATGAAGGCGAAGAAGTTGTCCATTATTTGCGCGAACATTTTGATTTGAATTTGAAATATGTGGATGCAGGCAAGCTCTTTCTTGATAAATTAGCCGGCGTTGAAGACCCTGAAAAGAAACGCAAAATCATCGGTCATACCTTTATTGATGTTTTTGAACAGGAAGCAAACGCCATCAAAGCAAGCGGTGTCAGCGTTAAATTCCTTGCACAGGGAACCCTTTACCCCGATGTGATTGAATCCGTTTCTTACAAAGGACCCAGTGCTGTCATCAAAAGCCACCATAATGTAGGCGGCTTGCCGGAAAAAATGGATATGGCACTTATAGAACCCTTACGCGAACTTTTTAAAGACGAAGTGCGGGCTGTAGGGGCTGAACTGGGTATTCCCGATTCCGTGCTTTGGCGTCATCCTTTCCCCGGACCGGGGCTCGCTATACGCATTATCGGCGAAATTACCGAGGAGCGTCTCAATATCCTGCGCAAAGCTGATAGCATTGTACAGGAAGAACTCCGTGCTTCCGGCTGGTACCGCAAAGTATGGCAGGGCTTTGCCGTGCTTCTTCCGCTCAAGACCGTGGGAGTTATGGGCGACGGCAGAACTTATGAAAGTGTCATTGCCCTGCGTATTGTGGACAGCGTGGACGCTATGACCGCAGACTGGTCCCGTATTCCGGAAGATGTGCTGGCAAAAATGAGCACACGAATTATCAACGAAGTCCGCGGCGTCAACCGCGTTGTGCTTGATATTTCACCAAAACCACCCAGCACTATCGAATGGGAATAATATAAAAAACAAACTTGAAACCTCTAATTAGAGCATAGCAATCTGACAAAAATGAATATAATAATTAATTTATTTCTCACTTTTGCCAAAATTGGCTTATTCACCTTTGGCGGTGGATATGCCATGATTGCTATGATAGAAAACATTTGTGTTGAACGTAAACAGTGGATTACCCACGATGAACTGTTAAACATAACTGTTATTGCAGAATCAACTCCAGGACCTATTGCTATCAACTGCGCAACATATACAGGATATAAAAAAGCCAAATTTATCGGTGCCGTAGCAGCCACACTTGGCATAGTTATGCCGTCTTTTCTGGTTATCTATTTGATTTCAATGTTTTTAAATAATTTTCTTGAAATAACTGTTATTGCAAATGCATTTAAAGGCATAAAAATTGCGGTAGGAATTTTAATCCTCGATGCTGCTGTTACCATGGTAAAAAAAATGAATAAAAAAACACTGCCAAGAATGATTATGATTTGTTCTTGTGTTCTCATGCTGTGTGTCAATATTTTTGCCTGGAATTTTTCCTCTATCAGTTTAATGATAGTTGCCGGTATTGCCAGTCTGCTCATTTTTGTTTGTTTTGACAGTCCAAAACAAAAGGATTGCCAAAACAAATGATTTATTTTGCTTTACTTTTCAGCTTTTTTAAAATTGGCTGTTTTGCATTTGGCGGAGCATATGGAGCAATCCCTCTTATCCGTGATGAAGTTCTGTCTCATAATTGGCTGACAGATGAAATGCTATCTTACATAATCGCTGTAAGTGAAAGTTCCCCAGGTCCTATCATGGTAAACCTTGCGACCTATATCGGAACTATTCAAGGTGGGATATTAGGTGCTGTTATAGCAACGTTTGCAGTAGTTCTGCCTTCATTTATTATTATTCTGCTCATAACCATATTGCTGAAAACAGCGTTACAAAACCAATATGTACAGGCTGTTATAAGAGGTTTAAAGCCTTGCATTATTGGTATTGTTCTTGCCACAGGTATTTATATGACATTAAATAACTGTTTTGGAATTATATCTGCCATAACTATCAGCTTGCAATCAATTATTATTACCATTGCATTAGTTGTTTCAATGTTTGGATACAAAAAACTTAAAAACCGAAAATTATCACCAATTATGTTGATAATAATTGCTGCTTTTTTAGGCATAGGTATATATTCAATATAAATATCTCAACCAAAAATAACCTGCATAACATTACCAAATATTATTAAAATGAAACAAAGTAATTTGCTTGTTGGCTGCCTTTGTGCCCTTGGCTGTGAAACTATTTTTGGTATGAGTTATATTTTTACAAAACAGGCAGTCAATACGGCAAGCATGTTATCGCTGTTAGGCTGGCGTTTTTTCACAGCATTTATCATCATGAGCCTGCTTATTGCGCTTGGTGTGTTCAAAATTCATTTGAAAGAAAAAAGACTCAAACCTTTGCTGTTAATTGTGATATGCAGTCCTGTTATTTATTTCATCGGTGAAACAATTGGCATACAAAAAACAACAGCATCTGAGAGTGGAGTCTTCCTTGCCTGCATACCCGTTGCCTCCCTCATCGCCTCAGCAGCAATTTTGCACAAAAAGCCTGCACCATTACAACTAACAGGAATACTTATCACTCTTGCAGGCGTGCTTGTCACAGTTCTTGCCGTCAACACTTCCTCAAGCTTTTCTCTAACAGGCTATGTATTTCTACTCACAGCAGTTATTTCGTGTGCGCTTTACTGCGTTTTTGTTGAAAAAGCGTCTGATTTCACCGGCATAGAAGTTACCTATGGCATGATCACAGCCGGAACTCTTGTCTTTGTCCTTTTGGCTGTCATGGAAGCAGTATGCATTGAAAAAAATTTAGACGCATTACTGAGCCTGCCTTTTCAAAATAAAACGTTTCTTATCGCGGTGCTGTATCAGGGAATTGGCTGCTCTATTCTGGCTTTTTTCCTGTCAAATGTTGCCATTGCTAAAATCGGCGTCAACCGTACTTCCTCATTTCTTGGCATAGCAACCGTTGTTTCCATTCTTACAGGCTCATTCATTCTTGGCGAACCATTTACTAATTCCCAAATCCTAGGCGCAGTCATAATTCTTATAGGCGTATACACGGCGAATATACAAAAAATTAAAGAATAAAAATATTCTCTTTTATTCAAGCCTCGCTATGTTTAACCCGTCTTTTTCCCTGCTTGCCTTTATGCGGAAAAACATATATACTTTATCTTCACAAAAATTATTTGTTCGTTTTCGAGGTTATTATGTTTGGAATTGGCTCTACAGAACTTTTGCTCATCTTAGTAGTTGCTCTCATTGTTTTAGGTCCGAAAAATTTACCTAAAATTGCCAATACGTTGGGCAAAGCCATGGGACAATTTCAGCGTGCGTCACGGGATTTTCAGCGCAGCATAAACACTGAAATCGCTTTTGAAGAGAAACAGGAAAAGAAAAAAGCCAACCAAAAACAAGCAGAAGAAACTGCCGAAGCAGGCAAAACTCCTGAAAAAGAACAAACAAAGGCATAAGGTTTTTTCATGTGCTTTGATGATGAAGAAAACAACATAAAACGAATTCTTGGCAGTGAACCTGCCGCATCTCGTCCCCTGCCAAAAGACGCACCCCAAACTGTACAAAATCACGAAACAGATAATTCTGCTGAAACAGCACAAGAAACAGCACAACATACTGATAATACAGACAATATAAATAACAACACTGACAGCCCGGCAGGAAATACAAGCCCAAAAACAGAACCGGCAAACAATACCGAAGAAGATAATACCGGCGAAGCCTTTGTTCCTCCGGCAGCGTTTGCGGCAAAACAAAAAACGCAGGACGAACCGGAAGAAAATCAAATGCCGCTTCTTTCTCATTTAAATGAGCTGCGCTGGCGTCTGACTCGTATTGTGATTATGATATTGATTGGATTTATTGGTTTTTACGGCGTATCAGAACTTGCCTATACTTATCTGGCAGAACCGCTCACCCGCTTTTTACCTGAGGGAAGCACCCTTATTTACACCTCACCGCAAGGTGCATTTTTCACCTATCTGAAAGTGTCGCTCATGCTTTCCATATTAGGCACAAGTCCTTATAGTTTTTATCAAATTTGGGCATTTATCGCTCCGGGGCTGTATAAAGAAGAACAAAGGGCTGTTTTGCCGCTGGCTTTCTTTTCTGCCTTTTTCTTTCTGGCAGGTGCGGCATTCTGTTATATCACTGTCTTTCCTATTGCTTTCAAATTCTTCATGGGCTTTACCACTGACATGGTTCGCCCCATGATTAGTGTTGAAGAATATTTGAGCTTTGCCCTGAAACTCATTATTGCCTTTGGTCTTGTTTTTGAAATGCCGCTTTTCTCTTATTTTCTGGCAAGACTTCGCCTTATTACCCCTGTCGGCATGCGCCGCTACAGAAAATATGCCATTCTTGTTATTTTTATTGTGGCAGCAATTTTAACGCCGCCTGATGTTTTTTCGCAGGTACTCATGGCACTCCCTATGATTTTCCTGTATGAAATAAGTATTTACATTACAAAGATTGCCGGCAGAACGCGTACAAAAAACGAAGAAAAGCAAGACAACACAGAAGAAAATGCAGAGAACAGCATGGAACAAACAGCAGAACAAACAACAGCACAGCAGGCAGACACAACCGAGCCAAACAATTAACATATATCGGATTGATTATGAATACTCTCCAAAGACAAGCTACCATTACAAGAACAACAAAAGAAACAGATATAAGCCTTGCCCTCAATCTTGACGGCACAGGAAAAACAGCAATCCAAAGCGGTATTGGTTTCTTAGACCATATGCTTACCCTGCTTGCATTTTGGGCAAAATTTGACCTTGAACTGACCTGCAATGGCGATACCCAAATTGATTATCACCACAGCATGGAAGATATCGGGCTTTGCCTTGGCAATGCTTTTCACTCAGCCCTTTTGAGCCATAACAACGCCAATGGCATAGAAAGGGTCGGCTTTGCAAAAATCCCCATGGACGAAGCACTCACGGAAATTTGCCTTGACCTGTCAGGACGCGCCTGGCTTGAATGGCACAATGACGAAATTCTCCCTCCTGTGATTGCAGGTGATGAAAAAGATGTCTGGCGTGAATTTTACAAAGCCTTTGTCAGCAGTGCAAAAATAAATTTACACGTCAATTTTCTGTACGGGAAAAACGGACACCACCTTTTGGAATCCGCGGCAAAAGGCGTGGGCAAAGCCTTGCAGCGCGCTGTTATTATTAATGATGACCGGGCAGCAAGTACCAAAGGAAGTTTAGATTTATGAAAAAATTACTCTTCGTACCCCTTATCCTCTTCACGCTTATTATCAGCGCCTGTCAGGAACAGCCCATGATTCCTGCTGTTCCTGCACCGGTCTTAATTGCTGTCGCGCCTTTCAACCAGCCCACCCATGACGCACAGCTTTTAGCAGGCTATATTCCCAGTGAACAGGGACTTGCCACTCTGGAGGAACTTGCCCGCTATACGGAAATTTTACAGGAAAGACTTGCTAAAACCCATCGGCAGTATGTCTTTTTAACACCTGATGATTTGAATGTCACTATTCAAAAAGACAGTAAAGACAGAGCCAATGTCCTTGCTACATGGGCAAAAATTGCGCAGGATAAAGGGGCTGATTATATTCTTGTTCCCCAAATCATTGAGCATGAAGAAAAATACGGTGTAGGCGGTGATGTTTATTCTCCTGCCCGTCTTATTTCAGATTTTTATTTTATTAAAGCAATCCATCCCACTACAGAGTCAAAGGACGGCTTTTTGCAAGCACGTTCCCATTATAAAGAAATCAGCTTCATACAAGTCCATGTTTCCGGCGAAGATTATGTCACCCCTCGCCAGCGCCAAAATATTGTGTATTTTGTGCATGAAGCCATCAACAAAATGATACGAGAATTTCACCTTACATTACAATAGGATATAGCTATGATAATTTTTCCTGCTGTGGATTTGAAAAATGGAAAAGCAGTTCGCCTGAAACAAGGCAGGGCAAACGATGTTTCTGTTTTTTCCGACGACCCTGTGCAAATGGCAAAACACTGGCAAAGTCTTGGAGCCGAATATCTCCATTTAATTGACTTGGACGGTGCATTTGAAGGAAAAAGCGTTAATGCGGATATTGTTAAGCAAATTTGTCAGGAATTAACTATTCCTGTCCAACTGGGCGGCGGCATACGCTCTGAAGAAATTGCTGATTTTTGGCTGAATTTAGGTGTCACACGCATTATTATCGGCACCATGGCTCTGGAAAATTTTGCGCTGTTTGAAAAAATTTGCAAAAAATATCCCAATCGTGTGGGCGTTTCCTTAGATGTGCAGGGGAAAAAGCTCAAAACCCGCGGCTGGGTTGAAGATTCCGGCAAAGAAATTGACGAGATTTTGCCAAAACTGCAAAATGCCGGCTGTGCCTTTATCATTTATACGGATATTGAACGCGACGGCATGCACAGTGAACTGAATTTTGCAGAAATAGAACGTCTGGCTAAGCTTTGCCCGCTTCCGCTTATTGCAGCAGGCGGCGTTTCTACTATGGAAAGTGTCAAAAAACTTTTGCCTCTTTCAAAAAATTCTTCCCTGCAGGGCATTATCTCCGGCCGTGCCATTTATGAGGGTACGCTGAACTTGCAGGAAGCAATGAATTATATAAAAAATAATTAACAGAAAATTTCATTATCGGCAAAATTTGTTTTATTTCTATAGGTTATAAAAAATTAAAAAAAGTCTAGAAAATTTCAAAACCCCCTAAAGGCTTTTTTATCTCTGCCGATATGGTTGTTATTGAAACAATAGTCCAAAAGATCTTAAGCGCCAACTTGGACTTCCTGTTTCGTATACAATGGCTATGGAGGTTCTTATGAAGATAAGCAATACCGGATTTGAAACATATCCAATCAGCATAAATGAAACTTCTTCTGTAAACAAGCTGACAAAAGAAGAAGCCGCGGGCGCCGTGTCCACAACGCACCCACAGGCTCAAGATACTGTTTCTCTTTCTGAAGATGCAAAATATCACACTATGGCAAAGCTTGAAGCAATGGAAACTTCTGAAATTCGTACAGAAAAAGTACAGCGCCTCAAACAAATGATCAGCAATGGAACATACCAGTTCAACAGTATGGACACTGCAAAAGCTATGGTACAAGATCTTTTTGCGCACAGAGATTTGCTTTTAGCGAACTAAAATAATTCTAACCCCTAACATAGATAAGGGCGGGAATTTTCTCCCGCCTTTATTTTTTGCTTTTATTTAGAGCGGTTCCGTATAACATTCGTAATTTTTATTTTCTTTGGAGGAAATGATTATCTCTGCTGTCGCTATCCGTAAAGCTCATTCTTCGCTAACAGCTACCGCTCCCCTCACCCCCTACACGCAAAACCGCTATAGACGTTGTCTATAACGCTTTTGTTTATTATATCATTTTTTGTTATTCTTGGGGAAATTTATTTTAAAAAGTTTTGTAAAGGGGTGCAGGGGAAGAAACTTTTACTAAAAGTTTTTCCCCTGCATAGAAAAATCGCAAGATTTATTGGAACTGCGCTATTTTCTAATCGCATACAAGGCTCGCTCATTTTGCGCTAAATCTAAAAGCGTTTTTACGGCAGTATAGTCATATCGCGAACAAATTTCACACATGGACTTTCCCTGATTATAGCCATGTTCTACGAGCAGCAATCCCCCGGGTTTGAGGATTTTTTCACCAAGAGAAAAAATTTTTTCTGCATGTGCCAAACCCTTTTCCCCATTTTGTGCCTGCCCGGAAACAAGGGCTGCTTTGGGTTCATATGCCTTTACGCTTTCGTCAAGCTCCTGATATTCAAACTCCGGAATATAGGGAGGATTACTCACAAGACAATCAATCCGCTTTCCCTGCAAAAATTCATCTGCCTGCGCAAAAAATAAAGGCGTTGTGAAATCAGCTGCAAAAAATTTACTTCGCGCTGCAAGTCCCAAGGCATGGGAATTTTTTTCGGCAAGTTCTATGGCATGCACATTATTGTCAATGCCATAGCCAAAACTGTTTTCACATTCCTTTAAAAAAGATAAGAGAATACAGCCCGTGCCTGTACCCAAATCCATGGCATAAAACTCTGCGTTTATTTTTTTCGTTAAATAAAAATGAATTGCTTCTTCCACCAAAATTTCAGTATCCGGACGAGGAATAAGCGTTGAGCTGTCCACAAAAAACATGCTGCCGAAAAATTCCTTTTTGCCAACAATATAGGCAAGCGGTTCACTTTTTTTTCGCCGCGCAAAACACTTGCTGAAAGTTTTCAGCTCTTCATCAGTCAATACATAATTTCCATGAGATAAAAGAAAAACTTTATCTTTTTTTAACACAAAAGATAAAAGATAATATATTTCATTTTTTGCATCTGCCAGACTTGCAATACCGGAACTAAAGGATGTTTTCTCCCGCTCCTGCAGGACAGCATACAGTTCCTGCCCAAATATTCGGACACAGTCTTGAATAGAAAATTCTTGCATGGTTATCCCATTAACACATTCTGTGAAATATTTCATACAATCAAAAGTAAGAAAAATATATAGAAATATAATAAAATAGCAATAATAAAGCTTGGTGCACAACAAAAATTTTAACAAAATGAAATCATTCTGATAATTCAATTCATCGTAAGAAAAAAATTTTATTTTTACAAAATTGTTTACACAAAATAATAACCATATAAAATTATTTATTTTATTCTTATCACCTTTGTATATCAGTAAAAATTTTTAAAAAAAATTAAAATATGTGAAAAGATATACTTGCCAAAATTCAAAAAATTAGTAAAATGAGGGTAACAATAAAATGATGTGTCAACAAAATTTTATTAGGGAAATTTTAACAAGGAGAGTCGTATGTCTCAACATGATGAAAACATCGTTATAGACAGAGCGAAAAGTAGTTGGTCTGACCTTTGGAAAAAGGAAGACTATTGGGCAATTTGGATCGGTTTAGCTTTTGCATTCTTTGCAATGTTTTTAATCCTTCCTTCAAAATCTGATTTCATTCAAAAAATTCAAGCACAAAACGAAATTATCGCTGCTGAAAAAGCAAGACCATTTGAAACCATGGCTTTAATTGAAGCCAAAGCTGCTAAAAAAGCAATCATGGGTGGTTCTTTGCCGGCAATGAAAGAATTTAAATCTTATATGGCTACTCCTAAAAAATGGAGCAGCAATCCTTTAGATTCCATGGTTCTTTCAAAAGAACAAGCTGATGCTATCAACGGCGATAAAGTTGCAAAAGCTGCTGCGCTTAAAGATGCTGCAAAAGCTGCAAAAGAACTCGCTGTTACTGCCGATAACTTGGCTAAAGAAGCTAACTATCAGGATGAACAGCTGAATATTGAAGCTAAAGAAGCTATCTCTGCATGGAAAAAAGCTGATAAAGAAGCTAAAAACCTTGATAAAAAGATTGTAAAACCTTACAACCTTTTCCCAAAAATGATTATGCTTGGCGTTATTATCGGTCTCATTATGAGCATCGGTATCTTCTTCATGGGACAAAGCGTTGTTAAGTTCCTTATCGGTTTTGTTGGCGTATACATTCTCTGCGTAATCGCTAATATTTTGGGTAAACACGGCGGAATGAGCTACTATGGTCTGAATGCTGAAATTTGGTCCATCGTTCTCGGTATGCTCGTTGCCAATACCATCAAAACTCCGGAATGGATGAAACCTGGCGTACAAGTAGAATACTACATCAAAACAGGTCTCGTTCTCCTCGGCGGTGAAGTTCTCTTTACAAAAATCGTAGCTATCGGTATTCCCGGCATCTTCGTTGCATGGATCGTAACACCTATCGTTCTTATTTCTACCTTCATCTTTGGTCAAAAGGTATTGAAGATGGAATCTAAGACCCTGAACATTACAATTTCTGCTGATATGTCAGTTTGCGGTACTTCTGCTGCTATTGCAACCGCTGCTGCCTGCCGTGCAAAGAAAGAAGAACTTACCCTTGCTGTTGGTCTTTCTCTTACCTTTACAGCTATCATGATGATTGCATTGCCTGCATTCATTAAAGCTATCGGCCTTGACCCGGTACTTGGCGGTGCATGGATCGGTGGTACAATCGACTCAACCGGTGCTGTTGCTGCTGCCGGTGCATTCCTTGGTGATACCGCAATGCAAGTTGCCGCTACCATTAAGATGATTCAAAACGTACTCATCGGTGTAACTGCATTCTTCGTAGCTATTTACTTTACAACTAAAGTTGAACATACTGCTGACGGCAAAGTTAGCCCAATGGAAATTTGGCACAGATTCCCTAAGTTCGTTCTTGGCTTCTTAGGTTTATCTATCCTTCTTTCTGTCATGTCTGCAAGCTATGGTTCTGACCTTGCTTACTCAATCATCGATAAGGGTGTTGTTGACGTAACAAAGGGTCTCCGTGGCTGGTACTTTGCTCTTGCGTTCATTTCAGTTGGTCTTGCTACTAACTTCCGTGAACTTGCAGTATACTTCAAGGGCGGAAAGCCATTCATTCTGTACATCTGCGGTCAAACTTTCAACATCTGCCTGACCTTGCTCATGGCTTATGTAATGTTCGACCTTGCATTCCCAGAAATCAAGGCTTCTCTCTTGAACTAAAATAAAGACGTAGCTTAATATAAAAGGCATACAGGAAACTGTATGCCTTTTTTGTTTAATGATACTATGCAAACTAAGTAAACTTTATAAACAAAATACGGTACGGTTTGTCCAAGTTTCCAGAGCAGTTCCAATAAATCTTGCGACTTTTCTATGCAGGGGAAAAACTTTTGAAAAAGTTTCTTCCCCTGCACCCCTTTACAAAACTTTTTTAAAATAAATTTCCCCAAGAACAACAAGAAACGACATAATAAACAAAACCG
>CAOMFZ010000016.1 GCA_948482415.1 uncultured Mailhella sp. | reverse complement strand
CAAATGGACAGCAGAGCTAAAGTTTTTCCCCTGCGTAGAAAAGTCGCAAGATTTACCGGGAATGCTTTAAGGTTAATAAAATGCCGTGTCATACGGCTTTTATAATTCCTGCACTTTCATAATGCTGACTTCAAAGAGCAGGGGATTGATTTTTCCAAGACGCAGCAGCACTTCCTGTCCAAGCTGTGCCTTATCGCCAAAAAGCTGGCGTTTTGCCCGCACAAGGACTTGTTCGCGTGTCAGGCTGACGGTCACATACATATCATTTTCATCAGAAATAATGCCGTGGAATGAGCAGTTTTCCCCTTGCCGTTTTGCTTCCTGCTGCATAAAGATAAAGCGCCAGTAGCGCGGTCTGCTGCGCTGTACCTGTCCTGCCAGCCCGTTATACATATTATAATGCATAAGCATTGTTTCCATTTCTTCTTTTGCAAAAAGAGGAGTCCCAAAGAAATGAAAGTGCATAATTTGGGCTTGATTGACCAAATCTCCGTAGCGGCGCAGAGGAGAGGTAATGGGGCTATAGGCTTTCAGCCCCAAACCTGTATGGGGTTTTGCCTCGATTTCCGCAATGGCGGGACTGAGCAGACGGGCAACTTTGGCAATGTCCTGCGGTTTTTTCCACACGCCTGCCATTTCTCTGGGCATGCCGACATTTTGGGTTCTAAAGAGCAGAGAAATATTATTCTGCACAGCAAAATTCGCCGCAATGGAATTGGCAATCACCATGATTTCAGACACAATAAGCTGAGCTCTTGGGCTTTGGGGCATGGCTTCAATATGGACTATTGTTTTGCTTTCTTCACCCTCAAGGAAAACATCGTAATCATCGCGCTCGATAATGACCGCGCCGTTTTCAATGCGTTTCTGCAAACAGGCATTGGCAAAGGCATAGGCTTTCTCAAGGGTATCTTTATACTTTAACGCTTTTGCCCGTGCTTCTTCTGCGGGTGCATATTTTTCATAGTTTACAGGATAATAATTTTGTGCAAAATTGTTATCCAAAGCCTGTGCAAAATCTAAGGCATTTTCTTCATTTTCTTTTGTCAGCACTTCTTCACAGGCGAGATATTGTAAATTATCCCGAATAGTTACTTTTGCAAAAAACAGTTCACTGTCAATGAGGTTATTATCCTTGTCATAGACAGCTTTTATCAGCATGGAGGGGCGAGTTTGCTGTTCCACAAGGCTAAAGGCGTTTGTGGAAAGCACTTCGGGAAGCATGTGCAGAGTTTGTTCCGGTAAATAAATACTGGTACAGCGTTTGGAAATAATTTTATCAAAATCGCTTTGGAACTGCCAAAAAAAAGCAGGACAGGCAAGACTGACAACGAGTTCCTTTGTGCCGTCCGGGTTTTCTGTAAAAGAAAATGCGTCGTCAATATCTTTGGTGCCGGCACTGTCAATGCTGATAAATTCTTTGCTGCATGTATTTGAAAAAACACTGCAAATCTCTTTAGTATCGGTTAAATCACAGTGCAGGGCATTTCTATACTGCTTTTGTTCGGCAGGAAGCGGAGAGAACACGCTGTTATTTTGCTCGGCAATGTTTTTGGAAAGCGCTTGAATTTGGGCAAGTTCCTGCTCAAAGGGCTTGGCAAAGCCTTCCGTGCGGTCATAATCAATTTTAGAAAGCCAAAAATTATAATGTTCAGGCACCAGTTTCCAGGTCACAGCCAAATAATAGGCAAGGTATGTTTCGTCAGGAATTTGTTTGGTAACCTGCTTCCACAAAATATTTTCCTCATGGCTTTCCGTTTCTGCCATGTGTTTAAAGAGAAGATTTTTCAGTGTACTCAAAACAGGTTCTTTTGGTTCAAAGGCTTGGTCTTTTTCAGAAATATACTGGTGTTTGCAGTATAAATCCCAAAGATGTTTAAACCATTCGGCTCCCCCTGAAATAAGGGCAGTTTTTTCTTTGAGCTGTTTTTCTGCCAAAAGCTTTGCTTCGACTGTTTCCTGATTAAAGACTTCAAAAAGCGGATTTTGGAATTTAAAATGGTTTTTATATTCCAAAAGCGCATGGGCATAGCCGGCAGCAGTATCGGGCGTTACTTCACTTTCCATAAGACCGGCAAAAAATTCCGCACTTTCTTCTGTGACTTCCCCCTGACTCATTTCCCAAAGTTCAAGGACATTGACTTGTTCCCTGATTTTTTGGCGGGCTTCTTTATGACTGATAAGCGCAGAAATAATATCGTCTTTAGATGAAGCATTAATGGCCGGTCCTGTCCAGGGCAAAAGGCGCGCCTGCGTTAAATTTATTTCCCGCCTGTTGGCAAGGAGCAGCCGAAATTTTCCCCCCTGTTCGTCTAAAACATAGCCGGGAGTGGGGACATTATCCTGCATAAATTCAACAAGTAAGCCTGCTTTGATAGCCATGGTATTCCTTATGAGAAAGGGCAGGATATCCTGCCCTTATTTTAGAGCAATTCCGGTAAATCTTGAGAATTTTATTTTTATACACTTTTATATTAAAAAGTTTTGAGAGAAGGTGCAGGGAGAGAACTTTTTCAAAAGTTCTTTCCCTGCAAAATTCTCAAGATTTAACGTAAATATTCTAGTGCTTGAAAGAGCGCTGCCCTGTAAAGAGCATGGCAATATTTTTTTCGTTGCAAGCCTGAATAACTTCAAAATCGCGCAAAGAGCCGCCGGGCTGAGCAATTGCGCAAACGCCTTGGGCAGCAGCAGTATCCACGCCGTCACGGAAGGGGAAAAATCCGTCAGAAACCATGCGTGTGCCAATCAGTCCGCCTTTTGCTTTGGCGGTTTCAGCCATAACTTCGTCCAGTTCTTCTTTTGCCTTTGCGTCTTTGAGCGCTAAGAGCTGCCATTCGTACAGGGATTTTTGGTGACGGTGGTAAATAATAGAATCCGCATACTTGGTATAGGTTTTGTGCACAGTGAGTTCCACGCAGCCGACACGGTCCTGTTCACCTGTGCCAATACCTACGGTTGCGCCGTCTTTGACGAAAATGACAGAGTTGGAAGTAACGCCGGCTTCCACAGCCCATGCAAAGAGGAGATCTTCCACTTCGTCAGGGGTTGCTGTTCTTGTGGTATATGATTTGCCTTCCTTATCCATGGCAGTGGCAGGAATAAAATCCTGAGCCGTGCGGATACGGTTGACAAAGGACTGCTGAATAATCAGTCCGCCGTCCATGAGGCTCTTTATGTCAAGAAACGGAGTGCCGCAGTATTCTTCCAAACGTCCTAACTGGGG
This sequence comes from uncultured Mailhella sp., assembly GCA_948482415.1. Taxonomy (GTDB): domain Bacteria; phylum Desulfobacterota; class Desulfovibrionia; order Desulfovibrionales; family Desulfovibrionaceae; genus Taurinivorans. The sequence continues at coordinate 16,054 of CAOMFZ010000016.1, read as the reverse complement.
CAATTCCATAATGCGCAGATTTTTGCGTGATTTCAAAATGTCCACGGTGCCGTCTTCAAAGCTTGGCGCAGCCACCACTTCAAAATACTGGGAAGAAATAAGTTCAGCCGTTGCTTTATCGAGCGCGCGGTTAACCACAACAGCACCGCCGAAAGCCGCAATTCTGTCCGCCCAGAAAGCTTTATTCATGGCGCTTTCAAGGCTGTCCTGCCATGCCGTGCCGCAGGGATTGTTGTGTTTTAAAATGGTTGCAGCCGGTTTTTTCGTCAAATATTGCAGAATATTGGCAGCATTATCCACGTCGGTGAGATTGGTTTTTCCGGGGTGTTTGCCTGCCTGAATCATTTGTGCTTCGGTCAGTGTGGAAGAAATGCCCTGTTTTGCGTGACGCCATTTTTTATTGCCAAGGTCAAGTTCCCCGCTTTCCATGGCATAAAGGGCAGCAGGCTGGTCAGGGTTTTCGCCGTAACGAAGTCCGCGGATTTCGCCGTCCATATCCCATGTGCGTTTTTTATAGCAGATTTCTTTATCCCCCAAGGTAATTTTGAGGGTTTCCGGAAATTCATCATGCACAATTTGACTATACATTTTTTTTAAATCGCTCATATTAATCCCCTATTCGTTTACAGTGCCAAGGTCAGCCTTAATCGCATTGACCGGGCAAAGTTTTATGCAGCGAGTGCAGACAACGCATTTATCCACGTCAAAAGCCAAATGGCGGCTGCTGTCCATATAGAGTGCGGAAGTGGGACAAATGGCAGTACATGCGCCGCATTCAATACAGAGTTTCTCGTCACGGGTAATGCTTTGGGCAAGGTCAGAAACCTGTACGCCCTGTTCTTCAAGATATTTTTTGGCTTGTTTAACCTGTTCTTTGGAGCCAAGCACTTCCAAAACCATATATCCTTCACGGCCGCTGGTAATTTGGGCTTTAGAAATATTGAAATCCAAGTCAAATTTGCGGGTTAAGTTGCAGACAATGGGGTCTGTACTGATTTTGTCGGAAAAGCGAAGATGAATATTGTAGCCCATGAAATGCGTCCTTATAAGGTTTTTAAAATTGATTGTGCACGTTTTGCCTCAGCGGCTTTTGGATAAATGGTAATCAGTTCATTGAGACGCTGTTTTGCCGCGTCATTTTTCTTAAGTTCCATAAAAGCCATGGCCTGTTTGAGATAGGAAGCAGGAGCTTTGTTGCTGTTGGGGAACTTGGAAATAACACTTTCATAGGCAAGAGCGGCGCCTGCATAGTTTTTAAGTTGATACTGACATTCACCCTGCCAGAACCATGCATTGGAAACCAGCTTGTGGTCAGGATAAACAGTGGTGAAGTCCTTAAAGGCATTCAACCCTTTTTGGTAATCACGGTTGTTGAAACTGTTGATACCGCTGTCATACAGGGCTTGGGCGGTGTCGCCTGTCTTGGCGGGTGTTTGTTTGCCCGTACTTGGCGTTGGGGCAGCAACAGGAGCCTGATTTTGGGCAGGAGTCGGCGTGGTGATAACGTCTGTATTGGAGTTTTCAGTCGGTACAGCGTTTTGCATGGGAGCTGCGTCAGCATTGAGCTGTAAATCCATGGCAAGCTGTGTTTCAATAAGGCGCAGGGCTCTGTCGTGGCGGGCAATGATATTGCCAAGCTGGGCTGTGCCGCCAAGGTGAGCGGTGCTGTTTTGCAAATTATCCAAAGAGCCTTTGAGGGCAGACATTTCGCGGTGCAAAGCCTGAAGCTGTGACCAGCTGTCAGCCTGAGCAGGCTGCATATTGGAAACTTGTGCCTGAAGCTGGCGAATGGCTTGTGTATTTTCATTGACCGCATATTGAAGATTGCCGCCGCCGGTTGTGGTGCAAGCGCCGAGAAGCAATGCCGCGACTACAAGGACAAGAGTTTTTTTCATAATATGGAACTCCTTTTATAATAAGGGTTTACTTCGTTTTAGTCCAAAAATAAGATAGAGCAGTCCTCCGAGAAAGGGGAGGAAAATTCCGGCTAAAACCCAAAGGACACGTTCTTTTTCCAAGGGGAAAGTATGGTTCATGGCATGCCAGATCGCCCATAAATTGAGAATTGCAGGCAGCATCAAAAGAAAAAAGGTGAAACCGGATACTTCTGAAAAAAACATACGTTACCTGTTGGGTTCTTTATAAAATATATACGCTATAATCAGCGTTCCAAAGCAAATGGCAATGTCCGCCACATTGAAAACGGGCCAGTGCCATTTGTCATAATAAAGGTCTATAAAATCAATTACATATCTTAAGCGCAGTCTGTCTATGAAATTCCCGATAGCTCCGCCCAAAACACAGGCAAAGCCAAAGCTGAGAAGTTTTGAATAGGGCATTTTGCGCATAAAATAAAAGATAATCCCCAGAGCAAAAAAGGTTACCCCCACAAAAAACCAAAACTGCCAGTCGGTTCCGGGATTATTCAAAAAACCAAAAGCCGCACCGTAATTGCGTACATGTACAATATTGGCAGCGTAGGGAATAACGGAAAAACCTTCATGAAGCGGAAGACTGCGGACTATCAGCCATTTGCTGAATTGGTCCGCAATAATCCAAAATAGAGCAAAAATAATGAGAATTTTGTATCTATTATCTTTCACTATGCTTCCTGTTTATGCAAGTTTTTTCATTACTTCCGTGCAGCGCGGGCAAAGGGTCGGATGTTCGGGGTCAGTGCCGAGTTCATCGGAGTAAATCCAGCACCGTTCGCATTTTTCACCTTTTGCCTTGCTTACGGCAACGGCAATACCGTTTGTTTCTGCAAAATATGCGTCAACAGGCGCCTTATCAATGCCGTGGACGTGGATTTGAGAAACAATGCAGACAGCACGCAAATCAGTATTGCATGCTTTGAGCGCCTGCATGAAACTATCTTTTAAATACAGCTCAATGGCAGTATCCAAAGAGTGTCCGATTTCCCCTGATTTACGCAGCGGTTCAATAGCTTTGGTGATTTCAGAACGAATAATAAGTAATTGCTCCCAATTTTGACGGACTTCGTCAGAAAGAATAAAGGTATCCTGCGTCAAATCACGGGCTGCAAAAATAGTTTGAGCGTCCCCTTTCAGCGCTTCAGGAATATAGCGGTAACTTTCTTCTGCGGTAAAGCTCAAAATTGGAGCCATATCGCGGAGTAAAATCATCAAAATATAATAGAGCGCAGTTTGGGCAGAACGTCTTTCCCCGCTGTCAGGGTGTGAAGAATAGAGTCTGTCTTTCAAAATATCAAAATAGAAAGCACTGAGTTCCGTTGCACAAAGTCCGTGCAGGGTATGATAAACCTTGTGGAATTCAAATTCGTTGTATGCTTCCTGAATTTTTGCGTGAGCCTGCATAACAGTGTCCAAGGCATATCTGTCAAGGCTTTCCATATTTTCAACAGCAATCATATTGTCTTTTGTGAGATCGGAAATACTGCCGAGCATATAGCGGATAGTGTTGCGGATACGGCGGTATGCGTCCACAAGACGGCTCATAATTTCGTCGGAATAGCGGATATCTTCTCGGTAATCAACACTGGAAACCCAAAGACGCAAAAGTTCTGCGCCGTGTTTGTCAATAACTTCCTGCGGAGCAACCACATTGCCGAGAGATTTGGACATTTTCTTGCCCGCACCGTCAACAACATAGCCGTGGGTAAGCACGCTTTTATACGGAGCAGTGCCGCGGGTGCCGACGGACGCAAGCAGGGAAGAGTGGAACCAGCCGCGGTGCTGGTCAGAGCCTTCCAAATACAAATCAGCAGGAAATGCTCCTTCCGGGCGTTTTTCCATAACAGCCGCAAAGCTTGTGCCGGAGTCAAACCACACGTCAAGAATATCTTTTTCGCGTTTAAAGTGCGTACCGCCGCAGTGAGGACATTTAAGACCGCTTGGAATAATTTCGGCATCCTCTGCTTCATACCAGTAGTCACAGCCTGTGGGGTGCTTTGCAAAGCGTTCTGCAATTTCGCGCATCCATTTCGGGTCCTGCCATGCTTCGCCGCAGTCCTGACAAAGAAGCGCAAGAATCGGCACACCCCATGTTCTTTGACGGGAAATACACCAGTCAGGGCGCTGTTCAACCATGTTGTAAATTCTGTCTTCACCCCAGCTTGGTATCCATTTGACATCATTGCGGATACTGCTGAGAGCTTTCTTGCGCAGATCGTTGGTATCCATGGTAATAAACCATTGGGTGGTAGCGCGGAAAATAACCGGTTCCTTACAGCGCCAGCAATGCGGATAGGAGTGGCTGATTTTTGCCTGAGCAAGTAAATTGCCCACTTCTTCCAGTTTTGCGATAACATGGGGATTGGAATCAAAAACCATCATACCTGCAAAAAATTCAACGGTGGGGAGGAAACGTCCTGCATCATCAAGAGGTGAATAGACGTCTAACCCATATTTCAAGCCTACTTCATAGTCTTCGCGGCCGTGTCCGGGAGCTGTGTGTACGCAGCCGGTACCTGCATCCAATGTAACGTGTTCGCCAAGGATAACGAGGGAATCGCGGTTATAGAAAGGATGTTTTGCTTTGAGGTTTTCAAAAACTTTGCCTTCTGCTTCAGCAAGAACGGTATAGTTTTCCCAGCCAAAAATTTTCGCACAGTTTTCCAGAAGTTCCTTTGCTAAAATATATTGGTCGCCGCCCACCAGCACAAGAACATAGATAAATTCAGGGTGCAGGCACACAGCAAGGTTGTCCGGCAATGTCCAGGGCGTTGTTGTCCAAATGACAATGTAGCTGTGGGCAAGGTCAGCCTGCGGGAAAATATTTTTCAATTTTTCATCGTACAAAGGAAAACGAACGTACACAGACGGGGAAGTATGGTCATTATATTCCACTTCTGCTTCAGCGAGAGCCGTTTGGCAGGAATTGCACCAGTAAATGGGCTTCTTGGAGCGGTTTAAATTGTCTTTTTCCGCAAAATTGGCAAGTTCTGCCGCTGTCACCGCTTCATAGGCAGGGTCCATGGAAACATAAGGGTTATCCCAATTGCCGAGTACGCCAAGGCGTTTAAATTCTTTTCTTTGGATATCAAGGAATTTCTGTGCATATTTTCTGCAGGCGCGGCGAATGGACGCTTCCGGCATTTGGGCTTTCTTTTCGCCCAGTTCCTTTTCCACATTGCGTTCAATGGGCAGTCCGTGGCAGTCCCAGCCCGGAACATAGGGGGTTTTATAGCCTGCCAGATTTTTGGATTTGATAATAATATCTTTTAAAATTTTATTCAGGGCAGTGCCTAAATGAATATGCCCGTTGGCGTATGGAGGACCGTCATGCAGAACATAGGTGCCCTTTGCGCCGGAAGCATTTTGCATTACTTCGTATGTATTGTTTTGCTCCCAGAATTTCAGCGTTTCCGGCTCTTTGTGCACAAGATCCGCTTTCATGGGATAGGCAGTTTTCGGTAAATTTAAAGTTTTTTTATAATCAGCCATTATAGTATGCCTCCAGAACGTATAAACAGTGTATTTTGGTTTATTCTTGTCAAATCGTCAAGTAAATAGACGGTATTTTAAAATTTTTTTTATATTGCCCTGCCGAGGGCAAAAATACTTCCGTTGGGGGCATTTTCAAAAACTTTGCCGCCGTAAACAAGCACATTTTTTTCAATCTGCATATGTGCCCAGCTTCCGAATTGGGCGCCAAGGGTTTTGAGCAGGGCTATGGCTGTGGGGGTGACCGTTTCGCCTGTTCCCGCAAAAGGACAGACTGCGGCGCCGTCAAGCAAGGCAAGAACAGCAGGAGCAGGGCTTGGGATAATGCCATGGGCACAGCGGATTATGCCGTCAGCAAGGGGAAGCGGACCGCAGATAAAAGTGTCAGGCGCAAGCTCTGCAAAGAGTGAGCATGTCAGACAAATATCAAGGATACTGTCCAGAGCGCCCACTTCATGGAAAGTGACGTCCTTTGCTTCTTTGCCGTGGACAGCTGCTTCTGCATTTGCCAGCAGAGTAAAGGTTTTTACGGCTAATTCCTTTGCCGTATCCTGCATGGAGCTGTTATTAATAATGTCTAAAATATCAGCGAGAGTCCTGTGACTGTGCTCATGCGGCAAAGTCACTTCTGCATTTTTGCCTTGTATGCCGTTCACAAAGCGGTTGTTGATTGTCAGGCAGTTTTCCATGCCCGGGAGATTTAACGTTTTTAAACGGGCATTGATTTGTTCTTTTGAAAGGTCAAGCAGGGACGCCAGCCCGCAAAGAAACATATCCCCGGATAAACCTGACTGCGGGCGTATGCAGAGAATTTTTTCATTTTTTTTACAGGAATGGGAATGTTCATGGACATGGTCACCGTGATGATGTTCATGGGAATGTTCGTGATGATGTTCCATATTTTAATCCTTAATAAACATATTTAAAATGCGTGCAGCTGCACAGGCGGCGCCAAAGCCGTTATCAATATTAAAAACAGAAATGCCGGAAGAACAGCTCACCAGCATAGAAGAAAGGGCGCTTTCGCCGTTTTTTGCCATGCCGTAGCCAACGGACGTGGGCACAGCTAAAAGAGGAGCTTTGACAAGTCCGCCCAGAACAGAAATCAGCGCACCGTCAAGCCCTGCAATGGCAATAACTATGTCGTGTTTTTCAATTTCAGGCAGAGCTTTTTGGATACGCCACAGCCCTGCAACGCCGCAGTCTTCAAACATGGTGTACGGTATGCCCAAATATTCAAGGGTTCTGGCTGTTTCCCATGCCGTTTTTGCGTCCGCACTGCCGGCAGAAACAATGGCTATTTTTTTTCCCGCAGCATGGGGAGCAAGCGCAAAGGCAAAGGCGGTTTGCGAAAGGGCGTGATAGGAAACGCTTTCCTGAATATCCTTTGGAAAACTGTAAAATATTTCTGGAGCTAAGCGCGTGAAAAGAATACTTTTTCCTGTGTTTTTATTAAATTCTTTCAACAGGGAAAGAACAATGGCACTATCCTTTCCTTCGCAAAAAACAGCTTCAGGCAGACCAAGGCGCTCTTTTCTTGTGTAATCAAATTGGACATGGGGGGTATTTTCATTATTTTTCATGGTTTATCTATAGCTTTTTTCATTTGTAAAGTAAAGAAAAATTGAAATTGTGTGCAGTATGAAATTTTTTATTTGTTGTATAAATCGTTAAATGAAAGCTTTTTAAATAATAATTAAATAAACAGGTTAAAATTTTTGTTGAAAATATGGCTGTACAAACAAAAATTATTTAATTGCATAAAAAAGAAAGTATGTTAAAAAAATAATAAAGATGAAGAAAGGAGAAAATATGAAAAAAGCAGAAATGATATTTTATATTTTTTGGATTTTCTTTGCCATTGCAAGTATATTTGTCCTTATTCCAAAGTATGTTCCCGAATATTCTGACGGGGGCATAAGCCCAAGAACGCTTCCTTATATTTGGAGCACCGTTATCCTGATTTGTGCGGTTTTAGTTGTATTGCGGCTGTATAAGCAAGCTGATCAGAGAGAAAATCCCCTGCCGTTAAAAAAATGGCTTCATCTTGCCCTTTACGGGATTGTGATGTTTTCAGCTTTTCCGCTTATGGAGCTGATTCATTTTATTCCGGCGTCACTGATTATTCTCAGTGTATTGCAGTTTCTTGCGGGACAAAGAAATATGGTCACGCTTTCTCTTGTGAGTATTGTAACCTCAGTTTGTGTTTGGGCATTAATGCGTTTTGTTTTATCAGTTCCTCTTCCATAAAAAGTATAGGGGTATGTTATGGATACGTTATTGTCAGGCATGCAGCTGGCTTTGGATTTTGGGGTCATTTTTTATATCTGCTTTGGAGTTTTTGTTGGGGTATTAATTGGGGCAATTCCGGGCTTGTCAGCTCCTATGGCAATAGCTCTTGCTGTTCCTTTAACCTATCATTTATCCCCTGTTGCAGCGATTGGATTTCTTATCGGCATTAATAAAGGCGGCTTTTTCGGCGGTTCAATCAGTTCTGTTTTATTAAATGCTCCGGGAACACCGGAAGCAGCGGCAACGGCACAGGACGGTTATCCTCTTTCTCAAAAGGGAAAAGGCGTAAAGGCAATAAAAATGGCTCTGTATGCTTCAACGTTTGGGGATATTTTTTCTACAATTTTATTGATTATTGTCGCTCAGCCCATTGCCTCTTTAGCTTTGGGAATGGGTGCTTCCGAAATATGCAGTATTATTGTTTTGGCACTTGTGACTATTGCTGTTTTGGAAGCCGGCAATTTAATAAAAGGCATTTTGGCAGCTGCATTTGGTTTGCTCTTAAGCTGTGTGGGCATGGATCCCGTTATTGCAGAACCGAGACTTACGTTTAATTTATATCAGCTTGAAGCCGGCATTGCCCTTGTTCCCATGTGTATAGGATTACTCGCTTTATCAGAATTATTTATTCAATGCGAATCTCTTTGGAAGCATGAAGACGGCGAATGTACAGATATTGCTGCGCTTACAGTTTCCAAAAATAAAGAAGATAATCGCGTTTCTTTTAAAGAATTTTGCAGCACAATAAAAACTTTATTCAGATCTTCTCTTATTGGATCCGGTATCGGTGCATTGCCGGGTCTGGGTGCTGCTATAGCTTCTTTTCTTTCATACGGCATTGCCAAAAAACGTTCCAAAAAACCGGAAGAGTTTGGAAATGGCTCATTGGAAGGCATTGCAGCTTCTGAAAGTGCCAATAATGCGGTTATCGGTTCTGCATTAATCCCTCTTTTTACTTTGGGTATTCCCGGCAATATGGCAAGTGCACTGCTGATTGGTGCTTTTGTTATGCATGGGGTAACTCCCGGTCCATTGATGTTTGAACAGCATGGGGATCTTGTTTACGGGGTATACACTTCCATGATTATTGGCTGTATTGCTTTGATTATTATTGGAATGCAGGGAATACTTTTATTCGGCAAACTGCTTTGCGCTCCCAAAAATATTCTTATGCCCATTATTCTGTTTATCTGCCTTATGGGGGCATATATGTCTGAAAATAATGTCTTTTCAGTCTATATTATGATAGTTTTCGGCATTATCGGCTATATTATCAAAAAAATGAATTTTTCATTTGTCTGTCTTGTGGTGGGTTTTATTTTAGGACCTGCATTTGAAATGTCTTTCCAGCAAACTTTTATAACATTCTTTTACTCTCCTGAATTATTGCTGGAACGGCCTGTCACATTAATAGTTTTGGGAATAACTGTTTTATTTGTTGGTTCCCAGCTTATATTGCAAAGAAAAAGACAATGTTAATGAGGAGGATATAATGGAAACGCTTTATGTAAAAACCGGTGTTTTGTATTATGATAAAGACAGCTGCAATTTTGGCTATACACTTATTGCCCCTGTTTTTTCAACAAAAACATATTTAATTGATATGGAAGGCAATCCTGTCCATGAATGGGAATGTCATATTCCTCCGGGACTGCATGCTGAACTGCTCCCCAACGGTAACCTGCTTCGCGCAGGACTTTTGCCTGATTCTCCTGTTTGCTTTGGCGGACATGGCGGCATAATTCAGGAATTTGACTGGCAGGGAAATATAGTTTGGGAATATGCGCTGAAATCTGAACATGCCATTCATCACCATTCTTTCAAGCGCCTGCCCAATGGCAACACCATGCTGCTTGGCTGGGAATATAAGAGTTATGAAGAATGTCTTGCTAAAGGACGCAAGCCAGAAACAATTCTGAAAGAAGGGGTTTTGGAAGAAGATATTATCCATTACGGAATGTGGCCTGATTTTTTAGTGGAAGTAAACAGGCAAAATAAAACAGTCTGGGAATGGCATGCTTGGGATCATCTTGGAACAGAAAAAAATCAACTGGATATCAATTACCACTTGCCATTGTGTTTGCAAACCTATGGATCAGCAGATTGGACCCACTGCAATGCCATAGATTTTGACGAAAAAAATACTGTTATTTTATTGAATTCCCGCAATTTTTCAGAATTTTACTTTATTGATTATAAAACGGGAGAAATCGTATATCGCTGGGGAAATAAAACAACCCATACAAATGCAAAACGCCCGTCCTTTGGCGATGACGGCGAACAAATACTTTTTGGTCCTCATAATGCACAGTTTTTACCCAACGGCAATATTTTGATTTTTGATAATGGCTGGCTTCGCCCGCAGGGAAACCGTTCCCGCATTGTGGAAATGAACCCGAAAACAAATAAAATTGTTTGGGAATACATGAGCCAAAATCCCAATGGTTTCAGCAGTCCTTATCAAGGTTCCTGTCAGCGCCTTGCAAACGGCAATACATTGATTTGTTCCAGTAATGCAGGACAAATTTTTGAAATAACGCCGAAAGGCAAAGCCGTATGGATCTATATTGCGCCCTATGCAGAACATGGTGAATATAAAGAATTTCTGCATGATAATGTTGATGTCAATCCAAAAGGACAAAACAGAAATTTAGGTATTCAATTCAATATGGTGCACAGAGCATACAGGTACAGTTATGAATATCTTAAAAATGCGTCTTTCCCCAACATTCAAACATTAAAATAAAAAAGGAAATTTTTATGATTATCGATTTTAGATTAAGACCGCCTGTCGGCACATTTTTGAAACTTGGAATTTATGCAAGTGATGAAAGAAATAAACAGCTTGCCCATACATATGGCTTTGACGCTCCGGCACCGTCTGCTTTACAGCGCTCACCAAAACTCATGCTTCAAGAAATGGATCAGGCTGGTATTAATTTAGGCGTTATCCCCGGTAGAATGGGACATTTTAAAGGTTCTATCACCAATGATGAGCTGATTAAAATTGTTGAAAATTTTAACGGGCGTTTTATCGGCTTAGCGGGATTAAATCCTCTTGATTATGTCCAGTCCATTGAAGAAATAGACAGAACTGTACTGCATGGTCCTTTAAAAGGTGTATGTATTGAACCTGCTGCACTGCCGGAACCTCTTTATGCTCACGATAAAAGCCTGTATCCTATTTATGCTGAATGTGAACGGTATGAGCTGCCTGTTCTTGTGATGATTGGAGGCGGGTCCGGCCCTGATATTACCTACAGCAATCCACAAATTATTTGTCAGCTGGCAAAAGATTTTCCCAAAATTAATTTTATTGTTGCGCATGGCGGCTGGCCTTGGGTTCAAGAAACCGTCGGAGCTTGTTTCTTACAGAAAAATATTTATTTGTCCCCGGACGTCCATATGTTTTCACCGGGAGCACAAGATTATGTTGCTGCTGTCCACAGTTATTTGGCAGACCGGTTAATTTTTGCCAGTGCGTATCCTTTCCTGCCGCTCATAGAAAGTGTTGCACGTTTTAAGGCTCTGTTTACAGAAAAAGAACTGCCTAAACTTTTATATAAAAATGCTGCCGCAGTATTAAAACTTAATATCTAAAGGAGATTATTATGAAAAAAATTTTAATTTCATGCATACTTAGTTTGTTGGCGGTTTTCCCCTGTCAGGCGGAAGAATATCCTAATCGTCCCATTACGGTTATCAACGGAGGACCAGCAGGCGGATTATTGGATTTGCCTTTGCGTGTTGCCTGTTCCATGCTGAGCAAAGAAATAGGGCAGCCCATTGTCAATACAAATATAACCGGCGGAGAAGGGGGCGTTGCCATTAATACCGCACTTAAAGCAGGACATGACGGCTATACGCTTATGGGACTGGCTGCAACCTATATTACGTTTACTCCTCACTATAAAAAAGTTCGCTATGGCTTTGATGATTTTAGAATTCTTGGTGCTGTAGCCGATCAGCGAAATGGTATTATGACACAGGCTGACAGACCCTGGAAAGATTTAAATGAAGCCTTTGAATGGGCTAAAAAAGAAGATAAACGCCTTATTGTTGGCTATGTTACAGGTCAGGATAAATATAATATTGAAACCTGCCTCAAACAGGCAAATGTAAAATATTCTCTTGTGCCGCAAACAGGCGGGGCAGCCTGTTTAACCGGCATTCTTGGCGGACACTTGGATATTGCCACCATTGGGCTCTTAGGTGTTGAAAACACGCTTGCCGGAAAAATCAAAATGCTGGCTTGCAGCAGTGTGACTCGTTTTACCCGTCTGCCTGAAGTTCCTACCTTGCGTGAACTTGGCTATAATATAGGACAACGTGACTATGTTTTGCTTGCAGGACCAGCTGATATGCCTGAAGAAGCTGCTTTGGTTATTGAAAAAGCTCTTTCCAAAGTTGTTGAAACAGAAGAATACCGTGCTGAGGTCTTTGGCAAAATCGGCATGGAACCGGTGAGCGGCAATGTTGAAGAAATTAGAAGCATACTGACTGAAATAAGCAATGATATGAAAGAACAGCTAACTCAGCAAAATTAAGCAACAGGGGGGCATTTGCCCCCTGTTTATGAGGTAATATATGAAAATTATTGATGTACGTTTACGACCTCCGTACAAATCTTTAAGAAATTCTTTTCTTTATCATGGCTATTTAACAGCATCACAAATTCAATTCAGAAAAAACATGGGATTATCTGATTCTGAGGCAGTAAAGCAACAGTCCATGCCGCTTCTGTTTCAGGAAATGGAAGAAGTGAATATAGTAAAAGCTGTTGTCTGCCCAAGAGTAACTGATGGAGGAAGCAACGAAGAACTGGCAATGCTTGTTGATGAATACCCTGATAAATTCATTGGCATGGCACATATAGAACCCTATGATACGGCAAGTGCTCTGGAAAATATAATAAAATTTGTTGTGACCGGTTCTTGTACAGGCATTTATCTGGAACCCGGATTTCGTATGGAAAAAGAATTAATGCATGCCCATGATAAACGCCTTTTTCCTGTTTATGAGCTTTGTACAGATAAAAATATTCCCATTATTTTACAGTATGGCGGAGGAAAAAATTCAACAAAATATTATACTCCCACTGATATTGATGATATTGTGGAAAATTTTCCAAAACTGCGCATCATGATTTCCCATGGCGGCTGGCCGCAGTGCATGAGTTTTATTCATCAGGCATATAGCCATGAATTTGTTTATTTGGCTCCTGACTGCTATTTTGCTGGATATCCGGGCAGTGCTGATTATATTTGTGCTGCCAATGGTATTTTGCAGGATAAAATTGTTTTTGGCTCCGCTTTTCCCTTTTATTCCTTTCATGATGCCGTTCGTTTTTATCATGAAAATTTAAACAGCTCAGTGGCTGAAAAGATTTTTTATCTTAATGCAAAACAATTTTTTAATCTCAATAATTAAATTGGCTGCAGGAAATATAAAATTTTGTTTCTTTGATAAAAGCATCAATCAATTTATTGTTTTTTTTAGGGGAAATAAATCCCATGGTCGTTTTGAGAGGTTCTTTTATTTGAATTAACTGTAAATTCTTTATAACTTCTTCATTATTATCAGCTAAAAAATTATTGATAAACCCGATACAATTATTATTTTCTATGGTATGTGCCCAGATTTCCATTGAATTTACAGCTGAATGAATTTTTATTTCTCCTTGTTCCGACAGCAGTAAAATCAATGGATTGGCAAAATCTTTTTTTGTGGAAATAATGCTTTTTTCATTTGCAGCATAAAGGGTTACAGGATATTCAAGAAGTTTTTTAATGGATTCTTTATTGGCAAAATTCATTTTGGGATTGGCACAAGCATAAAATTCCGCATTAAATAAGGGAGTAAACTGGTAATTGTTTGTATCTGTCCAGTTTTTATTGATTTTATTGTTTATTGTAGGAACCTGCAAAAAGCCTATTTTGGCAATATCAGACTGCTCTGCTTCATTAAACTTCATATAGGTTGTAACTGTGTCACTTTCAAAAAATAACAGCTGAACACGAGGATATTTATTTTGAAATATTTTTACGACATTCTGCAAAAATTTTCGTTTAAAAACCATATTGGCATAAATGTACAGGACGCCTTCCAAATCTTTTTTCCTGTTATACCGAATATATTCCAATTCCTGAACAGCAGAATTATATTCATCTAAAATCTTTGCCGCTGACTGATAAAAAATTTTTCCTTCTTCTGTCAAAACAAAGCCGTCATGCTCTTTTTGCAAAATAGAACAATTAAGTTCCTCCTCCATGCGCCGAAGTGAAATATGTAAAGCTTGCGGGGTAATGAAAAGTTTTTGGGAAGCTTTGGTTAATGATTTATATTTCACTACTCCAATCAAATGTATTAATTGCTCAATTCTCATGTATTTTTCCTGTCATACGTTTGCTGTCTGTTTCGGTCATTATTACAAAATATAATAGTTGTGTGTTAAAAACACAATTCATTAATGAACCTTAATAAGCTCTATCGTTGAGTAAAATTATGCAATATTGCTGAAGTTTTTATTATTTGTCCATGCTACTATAAGTAAGTAAAGAAAGCCAGAGGGATTTTTAGGCGTAAAAAAGAGCATAAAGGAAAAACTTGCTTTGAATTAATCCATGTTTTTAAGGACTGAAAGCATGCATTACATTTTTCACTTTCGTTAATTGTTCCATTGCTAACTAGCGGAAAATATTGTGAAAATAAAAACTATTAAAATAACCAATATAATTCAGCTGATTATAAAAAAAATAAAAAAAATGGAAAAAAATATTTTAAAATTGCATAGACGGCTTTATTTTTTTCATGCTAGCCTTGTTACAAAATAGAGGAGGGTTTATGGAATCATTGATGAATCTTTTAAACAGTTTTAGCGGCTTCTTGTGGGGACCGGTAATGCTTGTATTGCTTGTCGGCACAGGCATTTATCTGACCGTGGGATTGAAATTTTTTACATTCAGAAAAATGCCGGCAGGTTTTATCGGCATTTGGCATGGTCGCCAAAGCACGGGTGAGGGGGAAATTTCTTCTTTTAACGCGCTGATGACTGCGCTTTCCGGAACTATCGGTACAGGGAATATTGCCGGGGTTGCAACCGCGATTTTTATTGGCGGTCCGGGAGCGTTGTTCTGGATGTGGATGACTGCTCTTGCAGGTATGGCAACCAAATTTTCAGAAATTTTGCTGGCAATGTATTACAGACAGCGTTCTCCGCAGGGCAACTATGTCGGCGGTGCAATGTATTTTATTGAACGCGGTCTTGGTCCAAAATTTAAATTTTTGAGCGTGCTTTTCTGTATTTTCTGTATTTGTGCATGCTTTGGTACAGGAAACATGATCCAAAGCAATACTGTTGCGGAATCTCTTTCTTCCAACTTTGGCGTGCCAAACTGGGTAAGCGCACTCGGTTTGTTTGGCATTGGTGCATGCGTTATTCTTGGCGGTATCCAGCGTATCGGGAACTTTGCAGGTAAGGTTGTTCCTATTATGGCGCTTGTGTATACTGTTGTTTCCCTTACTGTTATTTTTAACTATTCTGACAGGCTTGTTGATGTATTTTTATATGTTGTGAGTGACGCCTTTACCCCAACCGCTGCTGAAGGCGGCTTTGCGGGCGCTACTGTTATGATGGCTATCCGTTACGGTATGGCACGCGGCGTATTCTCAAACGAAGCCGGTCTCGGTACTGCCCCTATTGCACATGCAACCGCAACAAACAGCTGTTCTGTCAATCAGGCAATGCTCGGTATGCTCGATACCTTTATCGATACAATCATCGTTTGCAGCATGACCGGCTTTGCAATTTTGGTAACAGATTTGTGGCGCGCTCCCGAAGCACTCAACGGTGTTGCTTTGACCACAGCGGCTTTTGACCTTGCTTTCCCCGGCGGTATCGGTGGCAAGCTCGTTACTCTCTGCCTGCTCTTCTTCGCCTTTACCACGGCTCTTGGCTGGTGCGTATACGGCGAACGCTGCGCAATTTATCTCTTCGGCGACAAGGCGCTTATGCCTTTCCGTATTGTTTATACCCTGGCTATTCCTGTAGGTGCAATGGTACAGCTTGATTTGGTATGGCTCATTGCTGACTGCGCAAACGCATTGATGGCTATCCCCAACCTTATCGGCGTCCTGCTCCTGAGCCCGTTAGTATTCAAGCTTGTTAAGGAATATAATGCCACCGGCAAGGTACATACTTTTGATGATGAACAGGAACGCAAGGCACAGCAATAGCTTTTGCTTTCCATACAATAAAAAGAGCCGTTTTTATTGAACTGCACCCCATTTATTGGACAAGCCAAACCAATAAATGGGGTTTTTTATGACTAAATTTT
>CAOMFZ010000015.1 GCA_948482415.1 uncultured Mailhella sp. | reverse complement strand
CCCTGCATAAAAACTCCTAATGTTAAGTGGAAACGCTCTAACGCAAACGACTTCGTCGCCTTCGGTGGCTGGAAAAGTTTTCCCCCTTGTAAAATTATAATTCTTAGTGTTAACCGGAAATCCTCTGCTGTTTTATAACGCTTTTGCCATTTCTTTGGCTTTATTATAATCAAATTTTCCGGAACCGAGCAGCGGAGCCTGTTTTACGCAAATAATTTTCTTGGGTGTCCACAGAGCAGAAACACCTTTTGTGGCAAAATAGGTGGCAATTTCATTGGTAGTCACATTTTGCTTTTCAATAATCAGCACAAGCTGCTCTCCTTTTTTTGAATCAGGAATGGCAACAATGCCCAAGGGAACATCAGGCCACAATTCTGATAATGCCATTTCAATAGCTACAAGAGAAACCATTTCCCCGCCAAGTTTGGCAAAGCGTTTAGCCCGTCCTTTGATATAAATAAAACCGTATTTATCTTTTTCAACAATATCACCGGTATCATACCAACCGTCTAAAATTTCTCCATTAATCTCAACAGTTGGAGTTTCCAGCACGCCCTTGTTGCTTGGACGCATATAGCCAAGCATGACGTTATTGCCTTTGACGCACAAAGAACCTCCCTCATTAATGCCTTCAACTTTTTTCAATTTACACTGAAGACCGGGCATGAGTCTGCCTACACTGCCTCTTACAGAATTAGCATCTGTATTAACGGAAAGAACAGGTGATGTTTCTGTTGCGCCATAGCCTTCCTTGATTTCAACGCCAAATTTTTCTTTCCACGTTTGGAACGTTGTTTCGCGCAATTTTTCTGCCCCTTCAATGACTAAACGCGCATTGCAAAAATCATACGGTCTGCCATAGCGGGCATAGCCGGCTAAAAACGTATCTGTTCCGCAAATAACCGTGGATTGGCTTTCATAAAAAAGTTTCGGCACAATACGAAAATGCAGGGGGGAGGGATAGAAAAAAACTTTCATGCCGCTTGTCAAAGGCAAAACAGTGCCAACGCCCAAACCGAATACATGGAATAAAGGCAGACAGTTGAAGAGCCTGTCACCGGAATTGACAGATAATACAGTCAAACATTGTTCTTTATTATAAAGCACGTTTTTATGGCTGATAAAAACAGATTTTGGCAAACCTTCCGTGCCGGAAGTAAAGAGAATTGCAACGGGGTCATCTGCAGGAGTTTTGACAACTTTACAAAAGACAGCGGCAAGAACTCCGCGGATCTTATCCGCAAGCTTTATGCGTTTTGCCACATCTTCCAAATAAATAATCCGCATGCCTGCATCTAAAAATGCTTTTTCGAGTGGCTCAAGCTCACCGAGTTTAATAAATTTCCGTGAAGAAACAACAACTTTTAAATCCAAAGTCTGGCAGGCTCCTACCATGGAATAGGCACCAGCCGTGAAATTTATCATCACAGGAACTTTTTTTGTCAGGTGAAACCCTAAAAAAGTCACAATGCCTGCCAAAGAACTGGGAAGCATAAAGCCGACAAAACGCTCATGCTTTATCAGTCTTGCCAGTGCACGTCCCAGAACATTTGCTTTTAATAAAATAGTTTTATAATCAACACATTTTCTGTCCTGGTCTTCGGCTATAATATATTTTTTGCCGTGCACTTTCATGGCTTCCACAAAAGCCTGCGCAAAATTCATATCTGTGTTGGTTGATTCAACAAGAAGATTGCTCATACTGTCATACAATTTTATGGCATTCAATTTTCTCCATTCTTTATTGCTGACAGTATAATCTTTTTCAAGGGTATAAGATGGCAAAACTGTGAGTACAATTTTAGGGAAATACCGCAATAATTGTTTATGACGATAATAGGAAAATTTTGAATAGGCAGCCCCGTCAATGCGTACAGGCACAATCTGCGCCTGCGCTTTTTCAGCAATAATGGCAGTTGCTTCAAGAACTTTCATATAATGCTTATCCTGCATAAAGGACTTTTCATGAAAGACCATGCAATGCTCATGTTTTTCAAGTGCTTTCACAAGTTTCAGCGTTGAAACAGGAGAATTAAAATCTGCTTCCAAAACTTTTGAGCAGGATAAAAACGGACGTATCCACCATTTTTTACGGATTTTGCTGTCAATGGCAACAGTAATGGTTTTATTCAAAAAACAGGAAAGAAGAAGAGGGTCAAGCAAAGAACCGCAGTTGGTCACCAGTAAAACCCGATCCCCGGCCTTTGTATAATGTTCGATATCGACAACCTGAACCCTAAAAAATATTTTCAGTAAAAAACGAATGAATAACCGCAATGTTATGCCCCTTTTCTATTGAATATGCGCATAAAAAGCATTTGCCATATCTTGTGCCAATAAAAACAACAATTCACCATACCCATTCACGAAACCGGAATAATCATTCATAACCGGAATTTTTTTATAAAAACTTGCCTGTAAAATTTTTACGCTGCCTTTTTGCAGTGTCCAAAAGGCATCAAGTTCGAGATATTCATTCAAATTACCTTCAAAGCGGCTGATATCAAGCTGAATAGTATAATCAGGGTGCGTGCCGAGCTTCAAAGGAACAGCAACACCGTTGAGCGGAGCAAGATTATTGGTCAGAGCATTGGATAAAACCCTGCTAATGGCTTTATCCAAATTTTCACCCCAGCGATGCCGCTCGTCAATGTGAATTTTTGAGCCCTTTTCCCTCAGCACAATTTGGGGTCTGTTCAGATAAGAGGGAATATTGATATGCATAATAGCAAAAATAGGTCCGGAACCTACTTGCAGTTTATTTTGATATTTTTCAGCATAACTTTCCGGAATATCAATAACATACACATTTGTTGGCAAAGAAATATGACTGCAGGAACAAAGTAAAAAAAACAGCGTACAAAAAAGATATTTTTTCATTATTTTGCCTTTCCAAAAATTAATGCATCTGGTTGACTTTCAAGTAATTCTGCCAAATAGGAAATGGAATTTGCAGCATCTTTCAGCGCCTGCAAAGTCAGAAAAAGTTCCTGCATGACAGCAGAATCATCCTGTGTTGCCCTGGAACCGTTTCTGGCAAAGGTATTAATATACTGCAAAATGGAAGGAGCTTTTTCCTTGAGCAAAAGTGCAATATTTTTATACTCTTTTAACATATTTTTTGCGTCATTTTCCACATCCTGCATATTAATAAGCGCTTTATTCAGATTTTTATGCAGCTCAGGTAAATTAATTTCTGCTAAAGCGGAATTAAGATTTTCTAATAAATGCAATAATTCCGCACTAATTTCATGGAAAGGCAATCCCTCTACATTGGACAAAATGCTGTCAAAAACATTGGGCAACGTAGGAATTTGTATCATATTCTCATATTTTAGTTTTTGAATTTCTTTCACGGGTTCAGGATTATTGACCATAACAAGCTCAACAACAAGCTGCCCGGTAATAAGGCTTGCGGTAGTGAGTTTTGCCCGCAACCCCTTTTCAATAAGCTCATACATATACTTATCATCTTGAATAAAAGAAAGAAAATTGCGATCTTCATTAACAGAATCCACGCCGCCTAATTTTTCATCTAATTCAATAATAACAACAGTAGCAAATGTATCATCTTCAGCATGAGGAACAATATAAATAGACCGGACACGTCCAACAGAAACTCCCTTAAAAAATACCGGAGAATCAATATTTAATCCGCGCAAAGAAGAATCAAAAAACAGGGCAAAACCGGTTTGCTGTTTGCTGAAATTTCCATAGCCTAAAAGAAAAAAAGCTAATGAAACAAGGAAAATAGAGCCAAAAACAAAAGCTCCGATAATTGTTTTACTTTTAAACACAATACACTCTTCTTGCTAATCTTTAACCCTTTATACACGATAAAAAGCAGTGTGTCGATAGTTTACACTACTCTGCTTCCCGTTTTAAAAACTTTTGCACTTCCAAAGGACCATGGGCTAGCAGCTCATGCGGATTGCCCTTTGCCAGCATGGTTTTTGTTTTTGCGTCAAGCCATATGGCATTGTCAGCAACCGCAAAAATACTGGCAAGCTCATGGGTCACGATTAAAATTGTCATGCCCAGACTGTCGCGAAGCTGTAAAATGAGCTCATCAAGCCTTGCGGAGCTCACAGGATCAAGTCCTGCCGAGGGCTCATCCAAAAAAACAAAACGAGGGTCAAGTGCCAATGCGCGTGCAATGCCTGCACGTTTGCGCATACCGCCGCTGATTTCAGAGGGGTAATAATTTTCAAAGCCGGAAAGCCCCACCTGAGAGAGTTTATAACGAGCTATCTCGTTGATTTGTTTAGTATTTAATGAGGTAAACTGTTCCAGAGGAATGGCAATATTTTCAGCTAAAGTCCGCGAAGTCCATAATGCCCCGCCTTGAAACATCACCCCAATGGAGCGTAAAATATCCTGCTGTGCCTTTTCATTTTTCCAAAAATCCACACCTTGAAAAAGCACTTGCCCTTTACTTGGCCGAAGCAAACCCATGAGCACCCGAAGCAAAGAACTTTTACCGCAGCCGCTTCCCCCCATAATGATAAAAATCTCTTTCTCCTGCACAGAAAAGGTTAACTTTTCCTGAATGAGTTTTGCACCATAGGCAACTGTAAGATTTTTTACATCAATCATGGGAACTTGCATATCCTTACCTACAACTTAAAACCACTTAAAATAATGGTTATAACAGATGTTGAGACAATAATACCAATAATAGAATGAACCACGGCAAGCGTTGTTGCCCGCCCGACAGCCTCAGCATCGCGGCCGCTTATCATGCCCTGATAACAGCCGGATATGGCAATCAGTATTCCAAAAACAAAGGAATGGAATAAACCAATAATAATGTGGTGCATATGCGTAAAAGTCTGCACATTATTTAAAAATGCATAAAAAGAAATATCCCAGCCTAAATAAATAACGGCATATCCGCCAAAAATTCCCATAAAATCAGCATAGACCGTCAAAAAAGGCATCATCAGCGTGAGCGCTAAAAAACGCGGCAAGACAAGAAATTCAATGGGATTGATGCCAAAGGTTTTCAAGGCATCCACTTCTTCATTGACCTGCATGCTCCCGATGGTTGCCGCATAACTTGCGCCAATACGCCCGGCAATAACAATACCCGTCAGCACCGGACTCATAACCCGCACCATGGAAACAGTAATCAGCGAAGAAACATATATTTCCGCCCCAAGCACCTGTAACTGGACAGCACTGACAAAGGCTAAAATAAGTCCCAGCAAAACACTGACAAGAGAAATAATAGGCAGAGAGGAGGCTCCGGCATTATAAATTTCCTGCCAGACATCTTTTGAACTTATGGCTGCCTTTCCTGCAAAAAATTTGAGCAGAGCAAGGCTTATTTCCCCCACAAAGTCCATGGCGGCAAGAACCTGCCGGAATTTTTTCTCAACCCATGCACCAAGAATATTGAAAAGATTTGTATTGGTTTGCTGCCTGGCAGTAACCGCAGGAGTATAACTGACGGCAAGAAGTTCCTGCATCTGCAAAGGTAAGGAAGAAATATCAAAAGAAACAGATTTTTTTTGTGCTTCTTCTCTCAGCTGGCAAAAAAAGGACAAGAGAAAAGAACCCCACAACGCTTTTTGATTGGGAAAAGGTCTGTAATTTAATTGAATGTTTTCAAGCCGCTGTGAGCGTATGGCATTGATAATTTCTTTTTGCCTGCGGGATAAGGCACGGGCTGTGGCAGCAGAAATATTTCTTAATGTCCAATCCCCTTTTGCCCGCACATCTAAAATTGTGCCATGTATGGAATATGATAATAAAACCTGCATACCGGACACCCAACAGCATAGCTAAGAAACACAATGCGTTTTTGCAATTTTATCGGCTAAACCGGTGGTTGAATAGCCTTGAATAAGCGGCAGAGAAAAAACTTTTCCGCCATTTTTCTGCACAATATCCCTGCCCACAATATTATCTATATTCCAATCGCCCCCTTTCACCAAAACATCAGGCACAAAGTCCTCAATCAAGGCTATGGGCGTATTTTCATTGAAAGGAACAACAATATCCACGCTTTCTAAATGCGCAAGCACAAAAGCCCGCGCTTCACAGGTGTTGAAAGGGCGGTCATCGCCCTTTCCCTGATTTTTCACTGATTCATCACTGTTTAATCCCAGCACGAGAATATCACCCAAAGCTTTTGCCCGCGCCAATAAATCCACATGCCCCGGATGAATAATATCAAAACAGCCATTGGTAAAAACTATTTTTTTGCCCTGTTTTTTAAACGCAAGAATACGTTTTTTTGCTGTTTCTCTATCACACATTTTTGGATGAATAAGCATAAAACACCTTTTTTAACAGATTTCAATTAAATAAGTCTCATATTATGGCGGACAATACGCATGGTTTCTTCTGCATTCTTCCGTGCATTTTCATTGCCTGCGGCAAGGATATCTTCAATATAATCCTTGGTAATGCCTGCTCTTCTTTCATGGATTGGGGCTAAAAATCTTTCCAGACCCTGCATAAAGATTTTTTTACATTCCACACAGCCAAGGCTTGCATGGGTGCAGCCTTCACGGATTTCCTTTTGCTTTTCTTCATCAGTCAATAAAATATGATAAGGAAATAAATTACATACGTCGGGATTGCCCGGATCACTTTTGCGCAGACGGGCAGGGTCAGTAAACATGGATTTTACTTTCGGCGCAATGGTTTCCATAGTATCGCTCAAGAAAATGCCATTGCCGTAACTTTTGCTCATTTTCCTGCCGTCAAGCCCCGGACATTTTGCAGCAGGAGTCAATTTTGCCTGTGGTTCGGGGAAAGTATCCCCGTATAAGTAATTGAAACGGCGGGCAATTTCACGGGTCAATTCCATATGAGGCAGTTGGTCCTGTCCTACAGGTACCCAGCTTGGACGATAAATAAGGATATCAGATGCCATAAGTACAGGATAGCCTAAAAATCCATAGTTTCCAAGGTCTTTCGTCGTAATTTCCTGCTGCTGTTCTTTATAGGTGGGATTTCGTTCCAGCCAGCTGTTAGGGGTAATCATAGAAAGCAGTAAATGCAGTTCAGCATGCTGCTTGATTTGAGACTGACGGAAAATAGTACATTTATTGGGGTCAAGTCCAACACTCAGCCAATCCGTTACCATTTCATCTACAAATTCATTGACACGGGAAGTATCCGCATAATCACTGGTCAGCGCATGCCAATCAGCTACAAAGAAAAATGCCTTATTATCTTCCTGCATTTCCACAAAGTTTTTGAGTGCGCCAAAATAATGCCCAATATGCAGGGGGCCTGTTGGACGCATACCGGAAACAGTGCAAGATCCTGTAATTTTCGCTTCCTGTTCGCTCATGATTATCTCCTAGTTTAAACCAAATATAGTAAAAATTAAATATGCAGTAATGCGAATAAAGGGCATAATAACATAATTAAAAAGCCCCGTAAAAATAAGCAGCATCAAAATCATCATGCCATAGCGCTCTGCTTCCGCAAAGCGGACAGCCATGTTATAGGGCAAAATCCCCATTAAAAGCTTACTGCCGTCAAGCGGCGGCACAGGCACAAGGTTAATCCACATGAGAGCAATATTTGCCCAAATTCCCACTGCACACATATTCACGATAAAATCAACGCCTGTGCCCAGGCTCATGAGTGTTTCAGCAGGCATAAAGGTCAATAATTTCAATAAGACGGCAAAAAATACCGCCAAAAAGAAATTGGTCAGAGGTCCTGCCGCAGAAACAAGCATCATATCACTGCGGATATTTTTAAAATACCGCGGGTTCACAGGAACAGGTTTTGCCCAGCCAAAAACAAAGGGACTGAAAACAGCCGTAAAAATAAAAACCAGCAAACCCATGGGGTCAATATGCGGCAAGGGATTTAATGTAATTCTGCCCATCATCATGGCTGTAGGATCGCCTTTTTTATAAGCCACATAGCCATGCGCCACTTCATGCAAAATAATTCCCAGCAAAACAGGAATAAAGGAATAGGACAATTTTTGTAATGCCATTGCTAAATCAAATGTATTCATAGCAAGTATATATACGTTATAAATTTAAATACCTCAAGAAAAAAGCCATAAAAAAAGAGGGAAAAAATTCCCTCTTACTCCCTCAATCCTTGCGGTTTTTCCACAAAAAATTTTATAATTTTGTACGCACACTGGGTGCAAGTACCGGCGGTATTTTTTCTTCTTCAGGTATTTCATCCAAAAGCGGCTGGATTTCATTGTAAACAGGCACAGTTCCGTTGCCGGACGCAATAATTTCATAAGACCCCGTATACAGCAAACGGCAATTAAAGCGCACAGAACGATCGGTGATGGTATAAGTTCCTGTCATCACAAGTTCAATCCCAAGAGCCGTTTTGAATAATTTATGCTGTTCGCGTGATAAAAGGAATTCCCCTTTACGCGGTGTAATTTCAATATCCCTTGCCCGTCTGATTTCAAAAACGCGATAGCCTTTGTCTTTGAGTTTGTTGGCAACTTCTTCTGCCATTTGCCGTGCAAGCGTATTTGTTCTGTCAAAATTATCAATATTCACCGGCACTGTAATGACAATGCGCAAATCCCGTTTCGTATATTCTTCCCCCAAAAGATCCAGAAGCTGCACATCCATACTGCTGACAATATCATCAGCAGCTGCCGGAACATACCCCGTTCCCAGCAGTGTATTCAAGGCTCTGTTCATTGCGGAACGAAACTCGCTGGCGGCTGCGGTGATAGGAATTAACATCGTCAATAATAAAAGTATCAAAACGGCAATTTTTTTCATAATATTTTCTCATTCCTGTCTTAGCGCATGGCTTGAATGGTTCGTTCCAATGCTTCCATTTCACTTTTCAGGCGTAAAATAACAGGCTGCGTTCTGGCAGAGGAAAGCGCGTTGGAATAATACTGATAGGCAAGCTCATAGCGTTCTGCATTTCTGTTTTCTACAGCGAGCTGCCAATTACTTATGGTAAAAGGAGACTCTTCAACATAGGAATAAGACGTTGAGCAAGCGCATAACAAGAAACAACAAACAAGCAGTATTTTTTTCATCTTAATAACCTGGTATTACATTTATAGTCGCACGGGTTGATTCAGGAAACAGGGGTCTTGGTCTGACTCTCTCTTTTGTCATTCTGCCCACCAAAGGCGTTACCGGCAGAACAGTCTGTGCTGTACGCAAAACCATACCGTCTGTTCCGCGAATTAAGCGCGCATTGACAAAAAGATAATCCCGGTCACGATAAAAGGTTCCTGTTACCAGCGCAGCTTTATTTTTCTTGACAGATGTTTTGTATTTTTCATCACTGATACCAAAGGCAAAGCCATCTTCATTCAGAATTAAATCCCTGTGACTAAAATCCCGAACTAAAAAACCACGCTGATTAAATTCATACATGGTAGCTTCACGCAAATATTGCCCAAAATTTGTTTCTGCCCGCATATTATCCTGCGGTACAAAGGTTGTCACATACGCAACCATACCGTTTAAATTTGAGGGAGTCCATGCTTCCAAAAGCTGAGACGCAAGTTCCCGCACTTTCAGGCGCAGTTCATGGGCGTCCAAATAGGCTTCGCTGGGATTTTGTTTATTGCCGATACCAATTTTTACAGAGCGGGAATTACTCAGATTGGGCACCATAATCACTTCTTTATCGTAAAAATCATAGCTCCCGTAGTCACCCACTATCAAAGGTTCTTTCTCGGAATTGCTTTCAGCAAAACAAGGGGATATATTTATCAAAAGCGCCAAAACGCTCACTGTGAGTAATTTTTTAATCATAAAAACTCCAAAACGCTATTGTCTTCAATGTACTACTTCGGAGTAATTTGCAAAAAGTTTAGGTTAAAGTTTTAAACTTTTTCTAGACTTTTTTTATTGAGCTTCAATATAACTTTTATTCAATATTATAAAATAATTATTCATCCTGCATGGCAAAATCAACACGGATTTTATACAGCTTTGTGGCAGGCAAATTGAGAATTTCAACCCCTGTTTTTGCTGTAATATCCGCCAGGGTTTCACACATATTCTCCCAGGAAGGTCCAATCAAGGTAAACCATACATTATAAGTATGCCTGCGCAGATAATTATGGGTGACGCCCTTTTTAGCATTCACTTCCTGAATAAAAAGCTCCAATTTATCTTCAGGCACTTTGGCAGCACAAAGCGTTGAGTGAAAACCCAATTTTTTGGATTGGAAATTAGCTCCCACACGGCGAATAATTTTTTTCTGTTTTAAATT
The DNA here is from genome assembly GCA_948482415.1 of uncultured Mailhella sp. GTDB lineage: Bacteria > Desulfobacterota > Desulfovibrionia > Desulfovibrionales > Desulfovibrionaceae > Taurinivorans. The sequence goes on along the minus strand of CAOMFZ010000015.1, from coordinate 9,230 downwards.
CATGACCCTGGCAAAGGCTTCCTCTTCGCTCACGCCCACTTCATCACCAATGGCTTTATACGGGTGAGAACACAAAGGAAAATTGCTTTGAATAATATCCAAAATTTTTTTATCAACAATATCTAACTGATAACTCATATTCTGCTCACTTTTTCATAGATTAACGATTTTCCCTGTTTTTGACAAGTCAAAAAAAGACTTGCTTAGGAATTTATTTTGCAAGATACTAAGACATTCCATTTGGGAGGAAACTATGCAGCATACAATTTATTGGATTGAAGGTGACGGTATCGGCGCCGATATATGGAAAGCCGCCAAACCTGTGGCAGAAAAAGCAGTTAAATGCGCCTATAAAGGACAGGAAGAAATTCTTTGGAAGGAGCTTTTAGCCGGTGAAAAAGCCTACAAAGCAACAGGTGAATATTTGCCCAAAGAAACGTTAGAAGCCCTGAAAACAGCCCGTGTTGCAATCAAAGGACCTCTTGCCACTCCCGTTGGTACAGGTATCAGAAGCCTGACCGTGACCCTGCGCCAAACCTTTGATTTATATGCCTGTATCAGACCGGTAAAATGGTATAAAGGAATAATCGCGGCTGTTCGCCACCCTGAAAAAGTGAATATGACTATTTTCCGAGAAAATACCGAAGATGTTTATTCAGGAATTGAATTTGCTGCGGGCACTGAAGAAGCAAAGAAATTAGTTGATTTCTTAAACAAAAACTTTAATAAAAAACTCAAAACAGAATGTGCTGTCGGCATAAAACCCATGACAGAACATGGCTGCAAACGCCTTGTGCGCCGTGCAATTCAGTATGCAGTCAAAAATAATCTCCCCAGCGTTACCCTTGTGCACAAAGGAAATATCATGAAATTTACAGAGGGAGCATTCCAAAAATGGGGCTATGAAGTGGCTGCCCAGGAATTTTCCGACAGCACAATCACTGAAAAAGAAATGCTTGCAAACGGTAATCCTGATAATAAAATCATTATAAAAGACAGAATTGCCGATGCCATGTTTCAGGAAGCTCTTATGCACCCTGACCAGTACAGTGTTATCGCCACAACCAATTTAAACGGCGATTACTTATCAGACGCACTTGCCGCTCAGGTAGGCGGACTGGGCATGGCACCCGGCGTCAATATGTCTGATACGCTGGCTATTTTTGAAGCAACCCACGGTACTGCTCCAACCATTGCAGGAAAAGATATTGGCAATCCATGCAGTTTGCTTCTTTCTTTTGCCATGCTTCTGGAACATATCGGGCTTGATAAAGCCGCTTATGCCATTCAAAAAGCTATCCAAAACTGCATAGACAAAAAGACTGTGACAAAGGATTTAGCCGAAGAAATTGAAAACGCTCAGGCTGTTTCCTGCTCTGCTTTTGGCAGACTGCTTATGGACGAAATTGACAGCATGTTTTAAATTTAAATCATTATTTGTTTATCAATAAAAACACTATGTTGGCATGGTGTTTTTATTTTTTTATTGAAAAAGTCTTGCCCTTCAGGAAAGAGTGATTAAAATATATCCGTGCTCAAAATAAAAAATACTCAAAATTCTTGAGCAAAAAAATATCGAGGTGCTTTTATGCCATTATTTGATTTTCAATGCCCCAAATGTCAGCATAAATTTGAGGAGTTAGTTTTTGGAGATGAAAAGGCAGTTTGTCCTAAGTGCGGCGAAAAAGACATTGAAAGATTGGTAAGCGCACCAAGTCCATTAAAAACAGGAGCCTTTCCTTTTAAAGTAGGTCCTGTCCACTCTCGTGTGGCTATGCAAAATTTAGCAAAGCCGGCTTGTAACGGAGCGTGCTCTGGCTCTGTTACCAACGAGTAAGTAAGGAGATTAAATGAAAAAAATATTGTTAAATTCTTGTCTTACTGTCCTTTTGGCAGTAAGCCTTGTCTCAGAGGCTCTTGCAGGAATTAATATTCCTTCTATCAGCCCCCTTGTCAAACAAGTTGGTTCTGCTGTTGTCAACATCAGCACAGAACGTATGGTTAAAAATCAATTTGGCGCTCTCCCCGGCATGCCCAAAGAATTCCAGGATTTTTTTGAACAATTCGGTCCGTTTATGGGTCCTCAGGGCGGCGGTAAAGAACGCCTGCAAAGCGCATTGGGTACCGGTTTTATTATTTCCGGCGACGGTTATATTGTTACCAATAACCACGTTGTAAAAAATGCCGATAAAATCTATGTTACTTTAGCAGAACAAAACAACAAACAAGATAAAGTTGAAGCAAAAGTTATTGGTTCTGACTCTGAAACAGACCTGGCTTTATTAAAAATTTCCGTAGCAAAAGATTTGCCTGCCATTAAATTCGGCGATTCTGATAAAATGGAAGTTGGCGACTGGGTTGTTGCCATTGGTAACCCCTTTGGTCTCAGCAATACCGTTACAACAGGTATTATCAGTGCAAAGGGCCGTGACATTCACGCAGGTCCCTATGATAACTTTTTGCAGACCGATGCTTCCATTAACCCCGGCAACTCCGGCGGTCCGCTCCTCAATTTAGATGGTGAAGTTATCGGTATCAACACCGCCATTGCTGCAAGCGGACAAGGCATTGGCTTTGCTATTCCCAGCAAACTTGCTTCTTCTATTATTGACCAGTTGAAATCCGGTCAAAAAGTAAGCCGCGGCTGGATTGGCGTTACCATTCAAGACCTTGATGAAGTAACGGCAAAAGCTCTTGGTTTACAAAACCAAAAAGGTGCCCTCATTGGCTCTGTTATGCCTAAGGAACCTGCTGCCAGAGCCGGTTTGCAGGCTGGTGATATCGTTACCCAAATTGATGAAACGCCTATTGATGATGCCAGTGATTTAACCAAGGTCATTGCTTCTCACAAACCTAACGAAAGAGTAAAAGTAACAGCTATCCGCGATGGTAAAGAAAAAGTATTTACTGTCCAGCTTGGCGAAAGAAACCTTTCTGCTCAAACTGCCAGCAAGGAAATCGAACAGGGCTTAAGTCTGGGCGTTTCTTTGCGTGAACTCACAAACCAGGACAGACAAAGTTTGAGAATACCTCACAATGTCGCAGGTCTTCTGGTTTCTGACGTAAAACAAAACGGTCTTGCAGCAAGAGCAGGCATTGCCGCACAAGATGTGATTATGGCTGCAAACTTAAAGCCCGTACGAACAGTTAAAGAATTAATGACTATTCTTGATAAAGAAAGTAAAACCCGCGGCGCTATTGTGCTGCAAATCTATCGTCAGGGTAATTCCTTTATTATTACTGTGCCCTTGGAAGAAGAAAAATAATAAGCTCCAAATACATTGAATCAACAAAAAGCACTTCGTTTGAAGTGCTTTTTTTGTTTAGAGCAATTCCGGTAAATCTTGAGAATTTTGCAGGGGAAAAACTTTAGAGCATTTCCGATAAATCTTGCGACTTTTCTATGCAGGGGAAAAACTTTTGAAAAAGTTTCTTCCCCTGCACCCCTTTACAAAACTTTTTAAGCTTTATGATAAAATGTTCTGAATGTTATTCCCTGTTATGGACAACGTCCATAACAGGTGATGAGGGGGATTGGGGGAGCGGTAGCCGTTAGCGAGGTTACGAGCTTTACGGATAGCGACAGCAGAGATAATCATTTCCCCCAAGGAAAATAAAAATTACGAATGTTATAGGGAAATGCTCAAAAGTGTTTCAATTTTAAAAGTATTACGCACTGTAAAAGGCTTTGTAGGCTTCTTTTGAATAATAAATATCAGCAACAGAAGAGAGTTCAAAAGGACTGTGCATGCCAAGCAGAGACGGTCCCATATCAATAGTATTCATACCATAAACAGCTAAGAACAAGGCAACAGTCCCACCGCCGCCATGGTCAACCCTGCCAAGGGCTGCCAGCTGCCAGGGGATTTCTTTTTCAGCGAAAATATTTCTCAGCCAGGCAATATATTCAGGGTGAGCGTCGTTTGCGCCGTATTTTCCGCCGGAACCGGTAAACTTGCAAATGGTAGGACCGTAACCGATAGTTGCAGAATTTTGTTTTTCATGCAGTTCCTGCCAGTCCGGGTCAATGGCAGCATGCACATCAGCAGAAATAGCTTTACCCGCAAGCATGACTTGCCGCATTGCTGCTTTTGGTGCCCATGCGGCAATAGTATCCTGCATGCAGTATTCAAAGAAACGGGAACTTGCGCCTGTTGTACCTTCAGAGCCGATTTCCTCTTTATCCCAAAGCATAATTGCTGTTGTATATTCGGGTTTTTCAACTTCCAGAAATGCTTCAAGGGCGGTAAAAACGCAAATTCTGTCGTCCTGCCCGTAACCTCCGACAAGTCCCTGATCCAAACCAACGAAACGGGCTTCTCCTGCCGGAACAACCTGAATTTCAGCAGAAAGCAAGTCTTCTTCAATAATGCCATATTTTTTATTAAGCAGTTTCAACACTTGGAATTTAATAGGATTTTCAAGTTTTTCCTTACCTTTTTTTGGAAAAGGAATATGCCCTATCACCAAGTTTAATTTTTCAGCTTCAAAGGCTTTTGTCACAGTTTGAGTAACATGTTCCTTTGCCAGATGAGGAAGCAAATCAGAAATGGTAAAAACAGGGTCTGATGTCTTTTCCCCAATCACAATATTGACAACTTCCCCGTTTTTCTTCACCACTACACCATGCAAAGCCAGCGGACGGGCAAGCCATTGATATTTTAAAATTCCGCCGTAATAGTGGGTCTTTGCCTGCGCAATACCAACACTTTCAAGCAGTGGATTTTGTTTAAAATCAAGACGCGGACTGTCACAATGGGCAGTTACAAGCCGAAAACCATGAGACAAATCCTTTTTTCCTTTGCGTACTGCAAAAAGTGATTTATTATGCAGCACCGCGACATATTTATCTTTTTTGAAATCATTGCTAAAGCCGGCTTCCTGCAAACGAGAGTGCACTGCCTGCACACATTCGCGTTCTGTTTTGTTTTCTGAAATAAATTTTATATATTTCTTTGCATAATCATGCATGATTTTCTGTTGTTTGCTGTCAGCCTTATCCCAAATTGATTTTGTTTCGTATTTTAAATTTTCCATAACTAACCTACATAATTGAAAGAATACAATTTTTAATTAACACGAATTCCTCTTCAGAAATTGTCCGAACATCAAAGAGAAATTTATTATGCTCAACCCGTCCGATAATCGGCGGATTTGTTTTTAAAAATTCCTCTTTCCAAGCCTGTGCTGAAAATGTAGAACTTTCCTCTAAAAAGTCAAGACATACCACACAGGTGGGCAAATCATTTTCAGGAAACGAACCGCCGCCGACACGGGAAACGTTTTCTTCAAGCGTTAGTTTAATTTTATCCTGCGGAATTGATTTTTTCAGGATAGTATATAATTTTCGGGCTTTCTTTTTCAATTCTTCCTTTGACGCCGTAATTGCATTTAATGCAGGAATTTTTGCAAGCGCAAGCTTTTCATCATAATATAAACGCAGGGTTTCAGATAAAGCTGTCAGCGTCAATTTATCACAGCGCAAAGCCCGCAGCATCTGATTTTTCTTTATTTTTTCAATATATTCTTTCCTGCCCGCAATAATCCCAGCCTGTGGCCCGCCTAAAACCTTATCTCCGGAAAAGGTCACAATATCAATGCCTGACGCCACAATTTCCCTGACAGTCGGCTCACCTTTCAAACCATAGGGGGATAAATCAATCAAACTTCCGCTGCCTAAATCATGGATAAGCGGAAGATTTTTTTCATGGGCAAGCTCAGCCAAATCGTAATTGGCAACATCAGCATGAAAACCGATAATGCGGTAATTGGAAGTATGCACCTTTAAAATTGCTTTGGTTTGTTCAGATAACGCTTCAATATAATCTTTCAAATGGGTTTTATTGGTTGTGCCAACTTCCTGCAGAATTGCCCCGCTTTGCTTCATCACTTCCGGTATTCTGAAACTTCCGCCAATTTCCACCAGTTCTCCGCGGGAAACAATGACCTCCCCCCCCTGACACAAGGTATTCAAAACCAAATACACAGCCGCAGCATTATTATTGACAACAAGCGCCGCTCCTGCCCCGGTCAGCCTGCAAATATCCTTTTCCACCAAGCTGTGGCGGCTTCCGCGTTCCCCTTTTTCCAAATCAAATTCCAAATTGCAATAGCCGTTTGCAACAGAATAAAGCGCATCAAGAGCTTCTTTAGCCAGCACAGAACGCCCTAAATTGGTATGAATAACCACTCCGCTGGCGTTGATAACCTTTCTGACGCGCGGAGCAAGCGCCCTCTCCGCATATTCTTTAAGTGCCGCAAAAAGCACTTCTTTTTCAAGGTCTTGCTCACTCACTTGCGCATTTTTGATTTGCGTGCGTTTTTCTTCCAAAAATGCATTGATAGTATCACAAAGCAAGGCATGCGGATACATTGCATCACGAAACTCACGCAAACAAATATCAACAGACGGCAATAAACGGTATAAATTTTTCATAACAATCCTAATAGGCTAATTGTAATTTCTCCGGATATTGTTTGAAAAACTCTGAAAGCAGATACAAGGAACCACAAATCACACAAGGTTTTTCTTTTTCCTGCACAAGCTTTGGCAAGGCTTGCAGAATTTCAGCAAGATTGGCATAAACAGTCACAGGCACAGTAAAGAGCTTTGCCAGTTCATCTGCTTTCATGGCTCGCTCATTATTTTGAATTTCCGTAATATAAATCGGAACAGAAAGCTGACTGCGTTTTAAATATTCTTCCAAAAGCCCAACCATTTTTTGCGGTTCTTTATCTTTTAAACAGGAAAAAATAAAAGCAGACGGCGTAATATTTTCACTTTCCAACGTTGAAACAAGGCTCTGCAAACTATGCACATTATGCGCGCCGTCCAAAATAAGCGCAGGCTTATCATTTCTTGCATTAATTTGCTGGAAACGCCCTGCAATAAATGCAGAACAGAGTCCGTCAGCAAGCGCCTTTTCTTCCAGCGGTTTTTTATACAATTGACAAAAAATATACCATGCCAAAAGCGCTGTCTGGGCATTTACATGCTGATGTTTTCCTTTTAAACCAAGCTCATACCTGAGCTTGCCCTGATGCATAATTTTCATACAGTCAGGCAGATCAGCCACATTTTCCATGGTATAATAAGGAATACCCAATTTATTTGCACGAGCTTTCAGAACAGCTTCAACGCGCGGGTCCTGCGGTGCAGAAATAACAGCCTGTACGCTCTCACGAATGGCGTATGACTTATCGTCAGCAATTTCTTCAAGCGTATTCCCCAGTAAATTGGTATGATCCAAAGCAATAGGAGTAAATACAACAATATTTGCAGGAATAACCGTCGTCGCGTCATTTTTTGCCCCAAGCCCCGCCTCATAGACAAGCACATCAGGCTCTGCATACATATACGCCAAAATTGACATCACAGTAAGCAGCTCAAAATAGGTCAAATCCGGTACAGCATTGGTTGCTTCAATAATCAAATTTGCCCAAGCCGGTTTTGGCAGCAGCCTGTCATTCATTTTGATACGCTCAAGGGGCGTTACAAAATGGGGAGAAGTAAAAATCCCTGCCCGAAAGCCATAGGATAAAGCAATGGAGTGCAGAAAAGTTGCGGTCGAACCTTTTCCGTTGGTTCCCACCACATGGAAAATTGGACAGGGAAAACGCAAGCCAAGCAAAAACTTTGCCTTTTCCATACGCTCAAGCCCCAAATCCATGTGAAACATGCCGAGTGAATCTAAATAGTTCTCAACATCTTCAAAGGTTTTAAAGCGTTCTTTTGCTGATTTACAGGCACAATTCATAGTATTCCTATTTCTTTTTGAGTGCAGCTTGCTTGCGCAGCCATGTATACCAGGTTTCCAAGCCCTTATTATTTCGGCAGGAAACTTCAAAAATTTCAATATCCTTATTCAATGCTTTGCCAAACTTTGCCGCCTTGTTCACGTCAAAATCCACATAGTCAAGCAAATCAACCTTATTAATGACCATGGCATGGGCTAATTGGAAAAGTCTGGGATATTTTTCCGGCTTATCGTCCCCTTCGGTCACGCTCAATATCGCAATTTTAGCGTCTTCACCGCAGTCAAATTCCACAGGACAAACCAAATTTCCCACATTTTCAATAAACAAAATGTCAAGATCTGCCAAATCAAAATCATTGATAACTTTTTTAATCATTTTGCTGTCCAAATGGCAGCCGCCGTCTGTATTGATTTGCACGGCTTTTGCGCCGGTTGCGGCAACACGTCTGGCATCGTTATCTGTTTGGCAGTCACCCTCAATAACACCCATTTTCAGCTCACCCCGCAAATCTGCCAAAGTACGTTCCAAGAGTGAAGTTTTACCGGAACCCGGGGAACTGATTAAGTTCAAAACCAAGACTTTGTTTTGGGCAAATAACTGCCGCAGCTCATTGGCAGCACTGTCATTTGCTTCCAAAATATTCCGTTCAATAGAAATATCCATATATTTATTACTCCTCTGCTTCAATTCTGTCTAAAAAAATACCCTCACCCTTTACCAGCTCAAAACAGCCCTCTTCTCCGCAATTTGGACAGGGCAGAAAAAAATAATTTTTTTCTGTGGTTGTAAACGTGTGAGAACAAAAACGGCATGAAAGCGTCAATTCTTCTTTGACTAAATTCAGTTTTGCGCCCGCAAATTCTGAATCTTTCGTCAAAACATCAAAGGCAAAACGCAGAGAATCTTCCACAATATTCGATAAAACACCATAACGCACTGTAATTGACTGCAATTTTGTGACCTTGTGTTTTTCCATTTCCTGTGCTACGAGTTCAAGCACATTTGTCATTAACGATACTTCATGCATATGTTGCTTATAGTATAGAATAATAAACTCGTCCATATAAATTTTTTTTCACATGAGGGTTTAGAATGGATAAAAACACCCCTGCTTTCGCCTATATTCACGGCTTTAACAGTGATAAAAATTCGCGCTCCTACAAAGATATCAAGGCATTGCTTGGTAATGTTTACGATTTTTACTATAACTACAGGCAGGAGGCAAAATTCGCCTATCGGGAAATTGAGAAAAAACTGCTCGCAGCACATCAAAAAAATCCAAATTTAACGCTGATTGGCTCATCTTTAGGCGGATTTTTTACGCTCCATTTTGCCAGAAAGTATGCATTACCCTGCGTAGTTTTCAATCCAGTCACCTTTCCCCATGAACAGCTTGCGCCTTTCACCGGCAAAAACTATAATTTCTATACCCATGAAGAGTGGGATTTCACTAAGGAATTACTGCTGTCTTA
>CAOMFZ010000014.1 GCA_948482415.1 uncultured Mailhella sp. | reverse complement strand
CAAATGGACAGCAGAGCTAAAGTTTTTCCCCTGCGTAGAAAAGTCGCAAGATTTATTGGAAATGCTCTAAAATTTTTCCCCTGCAAAACTCTTAAGATTTATTGGAATGGTTCTCTTACAGCTTATTCAGAAAATCGGCTTGTTTGGCAAGGGTTTCGGGAATATGTTTCTGCCAGAAAGCCCAGTTATGGGTGCCGTCAGCTTCGATATATTCTATTTTAAAGCCGCGTTTATGGAATAAATCCTTTGCTTTTCGGTTTTCATCAATGACCAGCGTATCCTTTGTTCCCACCACAACAATAATCTGACGGGGTGATGTTGCCGGCCATTTCTTTTCTATCAGGGCATTGACGGCGTGTTCTTCCCAGATTTTTTGATTTTCAGGCACCAGCTCGCCCAAAAGATTTTTGATTTTCCAATTATTTTTATGTTCGCGGATATCTAAAACCCCGCTGACACTTGCCATGGACTGAAAAAGGCCTTTATTTTGAAAACCAAGAAGCAATGCCCCGTGTCCGCCCATGCTCAGCCCGGCAATGGCGCGCTTCTTCGTGGTGGGATACAGGCTGTCGATATGCGGGATAAGCTCTTTTGTCAAAAAGCCTGCAATTTGATTATCGGCAACAAGCGGGCTGTCCGCATACCAGCCGTAGGGCTCACAGCTGGGCGCAACAATAATCACATTTTTTTCATTGGCAATTTTCTGCAAATCCTTACCAACTGCATCTGCATAATCCTTGCCGGAACCTGTTGCCCCGTGCAGTAAATACAAAACAGGATAACGCTTATTGCCAAGCTGTGCCGCCACAGTTTCCTGCACATTAAGCGCCTGTTCTGCATTTTCCGCAGGTTTTGCAAGCGCAGTTTTGGTTTCAGGCAGCCAGATATAATATTCCGCTTCCTTTTGCCGCAGGGAAGATGTAAACACGACGCGGTTCGCCATGCCTGCCACAGGCGGATAACAAACCGGCACATCAGCGGCATAGAGCGCCGCCAGCTTTTTATCCACAGAAGGCAGAACATAGTCTGTGAGAATTTCGCCGCCCTCACTGCTGACATGGATTAAATCCTTGGAGCGCAGGCGTATGCTCTGATTATTTTTGCCTGTGTAAAAGGTCGTGTATTTGCCGTTTTCAGTGAGTAAATGCTCAATATTGATAAAGCGCGCTTTGGCGACATCTTTCGTGGCTTCTGCCTGCAATTTGGAAATAAGCTTTGTCCGCGTAAAATACGGCTCTTTGCCCATAACAGGCAGGCTCACCCATAAAATTTCCCGCTTGCCGTTGTCAGCCAATGCCAGGAATTTTTTGGAGCGTTCTAAATAAAGTTCTGCCCATTCTTTTGTATCAATAAAATAGCGCTTTTTGTCTATGACAATATCCTGCGTATCATTGGCACCAAGGCTCATAATCAGCAAGTCCGGCTGATACTCTTCCAGCATAATCGGCAAATTTTCAAACCAGTTATAGAAATCCGGACGGCTCAAACCGGAAGAATATTTCCCCTCACGGTGTACATCCAAATTATCGCGCTTGCGCAAACGGTGATGAAGCGTCGGTCCGAGCCCCTCCATCATCATGGAGTCACCCACTAAAAGCACACGCTTTTTCCTGCCGTAATCAGGAATACGCACGGCATAGCCGGCAATGCCGTCCTGGCTTTCCGGCTTTTGCACCAAACCGGGATTAAACGGATAATTATACTGATTATATTGATATTTTTCGCGGGGTTCTTCCTGTGCCTGCACTTGTTCCTGTGCCTGTTCTTGAGCCGGGGCAGCGTCTTCCTGTGCCTGAGAATTGATTTCAGCCTGCGCAATCTCGCTTTGTACAATTTCGTTTTGAACATCCTGCGTTATTTCTGCTGTCTCTTCTCTGCTTTCATTTTTTACAGGCTCAATATTCTGCACGGGATTTTCCTGTATATTTTCAGCCTGGACTGCCTGCTGCAAAATTTCTTCCTGCTGCACATTTTCCTGTTCTATGGGCTCCTGTTCTGCAGGCACATTTTCGGATTTTGCTCTTTTCGCACGATTATATTCTTCCCACCAAGCCTGTACTTTTGGGCTCAAATTTTGCGCGGCACTTAAAAAATCTTCCTGAGCCAATCTGGCAAATTCATCATGTACAGCAGAACTGACGGCATAAATTTTACTTTTTTCGCCAAAATCCTGAATATAACGATTGACCGTCAGCAAAATGGGATAATTGGCGCCCTCACGCTCCAAAAGAGGCGTCAGGCGTGCTTCTTCAAAAAAGAGCATGCACAAAAATATGCCTGCATACAAAACAAAACTTTTTCGTGAAACCTTACTAACTTTCATACACAGCTCTAAAATTGAAAATAAATAAAGGGTAAAACACCGTCAGGCCCCAGCTTGAAAATAATGGCGCAAAAAAGTGTAATAATCACCAGTTTGAACGGATACCAGACTTTTTCCAGCACAAAGGCAAACCCATTAAAACTGTATTTCCCCACGCATTGAACAGCAAAAGCGCAAAAAATCGCCGCCAAAACCAACAGGGGATAGCCGTCGCCTTCACTCGTAAAGAGAAACATTTTTTGGAGCATGGCAAGGGCAAGTTCCATGCTTTCAGCTCGGAAAAAGAGCCAGACCACACAAATAAAATGGAAAGTCAAAAACCACGCAAAAAAGCTGTAACACGCCCTTATCACAGGCTTATTCAAAAATTGCGAACCGGAAAAACCGGGTAAAAACTGCTTAAACGCATGGTTAACCATAAGCCCCGCGCCGTGCGCCATACCCCAGACCAAAAAACGCAGATGCGCGCCGTGCCACAAGCCCCCGATTGCCATAGTCAGAAATAAATTCACATACTTATTGCCTTTACGGTTCCCCCCAAGACTGAAATACACATAATCGCGCAGCCATGTGGAAAGGCTGATATGCCAGCGGTGCCAGAACTCTTTGACGCTGGTTGCCAGATACGGCGCATTAAAGTTTTGCGGAATTTTTATACCCATAAGCCGCCCAATGCCAATGGCAAGGTCTGTGTAACCAGAAAAATCGCAAAAAATCTGCATGGCATAGGCATACATCGCCACAAAAACCGTTTCGGAGCTGTAAAATTCCGGGCTTTGGAAAACATCACGCACAATATGTTCCGACAAATAGCTTGCCAGCACCACTTTTTTGAAAAGCCCGCTCAAGATGTAGGTAAAGCCCTCGGCAATATCGCGGTTGATAAGGGCTTTTTCCATTTTTTTATATTCAGCATCACCATTAAGCTCCGGTGATACGGGGTCAGATATAAGCTGGGGAAAAAACTGATTGCTGCGCATAATAGGGCCGGAAAGGACAGTGGGGAAAAAGGACACAAACAGCAAAACATTACAATAGGATAAGGGTTTCAAATTCACGTCACGGTATCTGTCAACAGCATAGGACATGCCTTGAAAAATATAAAAGCTCAAGCCCACAGGAAGCAAAATATCCACGCTGGGCAAAAGAAAAATCAGACTTACTTTATAGCCGAGACTTTCGAGCACTTGTTCGGCTGAAAGAACAAGAAATTCATAATATTTGAAAAAGCCTAAAAGAAGAATTTGGGCGAAAACAGCCGCCCCAATAATAAAACGCCGTGTGCCGTGTTTTTTGAGAGGGTGGGCATTGGTGAGCACAGCGGACAGATAATTGATAAATGCCACCAGAAAGAGCAAGGGCAGAAACTGCACGCCGGCAAAGGCATAAAAGGCAATATTAATTCCTAAAAGAAAAAAAGTCTGCGTTCTCAGCGTCCTTGCCCCCAAACTCAAAATCACCAGAGCGAACAAAAAGAAAAACGCAAACTGAAAGGTTACAAAATTCATCTTCAACCTGAAATAATTTTTTTTCTTTTTAGGGTACTTTTATCGGAAAAGCAAGCAAAATAAGGCGTTATTTCTATAATTCATCCACAATATGACGGCACAGCTTTATTCTTTGATCTTCAAGAAACACAAAAGCCCTGCCACCATGCAAAGGAAAATACTCATGGTGATAAACACAGAGGGCAAGCCCAGATTATGCGCCACAAAACCCATAATCGCCGGACCGGCTAAAAGCCCCATATAACCCACCATACTGACTGCCGCAATGCTTGAACTCAAGCTTCCGACAGTATTTTTTGTCGTCAGGGAAAACAGCATGGGCACAGTGGTGGACGCAGACAAGCCCAAACAGAAAAAGCCGCCAAAAGCCGCATACGCACTGGGAATAAAGCTCACAATCCAAAAACAGCCCACACTCAAAAGCACACCGCAAAAGAGCAGTTTTTTTGAACCAAAGCGCGTTCCCAGCCTGTCACCAAAGAGCCGTCCGCACATCATGGTTGCGGCAAACATCGCATAGCCAAGCCCTGCCTGTGAAAGGGGCACATGCCGTATGGTATGCAGAAACAGGGCACCCCAGTCCAGAAGGACGCCCTCAATCATATAAAGAAAAAAGCAAATCACGCCAAGCCAAAGAATAATTCCGCGAGGGATAGCGAAAAGAGGTGTTTTTTCTTCTTTACAGGAGCTTTTCGGATAAAAATAGATCTGGAAATACAGCATGGCAATAAGTGTCAGCGCACTGATAATTCCCGTGGTAAGAATATGATTATCCGTGCTTTGCAGCAAAACCGCCATGACACCGGCGCCCGCCGCAACCCCAATCATATACATGGCATGCAGACTGGACATGAGCCGCCGCCTGCCCGCCTGTTCCAAAAATGCCACTTGTACATTCATGACCACATCAAGCGTGCCGCTCATGGCGCCAAAAACAGAAAGACAAAGGGCAAGGGTCAGGGGCGTTGGCACAAAACTGAGTAAAAACAAAGCAATATAATAAACAGGAATACACACAATCTGAACAGCACGGCAGCCAAATCTGCTTGCAAGCGACCCGGCAACAGGCATGGAAACAGTGGCTCCAAACCCAAGGCACAGGAGCAGAAGCCCAAGCTCAGCCTTATTGACCTGCAGGCGATCCATGGCAAAAGGAATAAGCGCAGCCCACACAGCCATGGCAATGCCAAGGCTCGCATAGGCATAGCGCGCCGCCAAAATACTTTTGGGAATGGATTTGAGTGCAAAACATTCAGCAATATCATTTTCCTGCATATCTTATGCCTACAGAATGAAGATAAAATTAAAAAGTCCAGTGCGTTTCCGTTAAATCTTGAGAATTTAATTTTTATACGCTTTTATATTAAAAAGTTTTGAGAGAGGGTACAGGGAGAGAACTTTTACAAAAGTTCTTTCCCTGTAAGGTCGCAAATATTTCCGGAAATGCTCTAAAATTCTGAGTATAATAAACTTACAATTCCCCCTCAACAATAATACAATAACCAACTTTCGCGCCACCGAATTTTGCCCTTTTGAAGGCAAGGGAGCAATGCAGACTTGCCGGAAAAGTGCAAAATGGGGGCTCGCCCCCGAAGCGTGCCCCTCTTTCAAAATAAAGCTTTGGCTTTATCTTTTTTTGTTTATTGCCATTTCCAGCAGTTTTTCAATCAGTTCACCGAATTGGAGTCCTATTTCTTTGGCTTCCTTAGGCACAAGGCTGGTGGCAGTCATGCCGGGCAGGGTATTGACTTCCAAAATATAAGGCACACCATCTTTGGTAAGGATAAAATCAGAACGGCTGTAATCGGAAAGTCCCAGCAGTTTATGGGCTTTCAGCGCCATTTCCTGCACTTTTTTGGTTGCTTCTTCCCCAATGGGAGCAGGGCAGATTTCTGTAGCGCCGTCTTCTGCGTATTTATTGGTATAGTCGAAAAACTCACCCTTTGATTCAATTAAAATCGGAGGCAGAGCTTCATCACCCAGCACACCGCAGGTCACGTCTTTACCCTCGACAAGTTCCTCAATCAAAATTTCCAGTCCGACACTGAAAATACTTTCAAGGGCATTTTTGAGTTCTTCCCTGTTCTTCACGCGGTATAAATGTATGCTTGAGCCGCCGTTATTGGATTTGACAAACATGGGGTAACGGAGTTTTTCTTCAATCACTGCCAAATCTTCGGGCATAGCGGGCAGGAACATGCCGTTGACTGTGCGCAGACCCCCTGCCTGCATGAGAGATTTTGCCGCATATTTATGCAAAGCAAGGAAAGACCCCTCTGCATCGGCGCCTTGATACGGACAATTGACACGGCTCAAGATAGCCTGCACAAGTCCGTCTTCACCGGGGGAGCCGTGCAAATTGATAAAAGCCACTTCCGCTTTTTTTGCCAGCGGAATAAGAGCTTCAAAGCCGTCAGAAAGATTGAAAAAAGTCACATCGTGTCCGCGTTCTTTCAGCACTTTTTCAATGCCGCGCGCACCGCGGAGAGAAATTTCCCGTTCGGGAGACCAGCCCCCTGCAATAAGTAATACGTTCATCAGCGTTTCCTTTCCTGTTTGATACGGACAAGCTGTCCCGGTTCTATATTGATATCAACGCCAAACTGAATAAAGGCATTTTCTATTTTTTGGCTTTGTGCATAGTTAATATTGATAAGGCGGCGTTTTTCTTCGCTGGTGCCGTAGCGCTTGAGCAAATCCTCAAAACGTCCGGAAAGTGTAACCAGCCTGTCATGCTGCACCCGTTTGTCTGCATAGGAAATCAAATTGGGCAGGGTGCAGGGATTTTTTTCAATGGCTTGCTCGCCCTCGTCAAAAAACCAAATAACATGCGCAAGCACAGCCTGCGCAATGGCAGGGTTCTGGGTTTCCTGCATAACCCATGCAGAGCCCAAAACAGCATGGTCACCGCCAAAACAAATGGTATAGCTTTTAGCAATATCATGGAGCAGAGCGGAAGAAAGCACCAAATCATCACGGAGCGGATACCCCGCCCTGGCAAAGCGTCTGGCAAGCGTCATGGCAACCCGCGCCACCATAAGGCAATGCGCCTTGATATGGGGCATCATCTGGTATTTTTGCCAAATGCGGTAGCATTCGCCAATGCCGGGCACTTTCCATTCCTCATTGTACGGAAAATATAAATTGGGCCGCAGGGGCATGGGTAACATAAATCCCTCACTTTTGCCGTTTACAAAATTATTTTTATGCCGTTTTAATTGTTGCCGGTATGCCCGTAGCCGCCGATGCCGCGTTCTGTTGCGGTAAGCTCGGCACTTTCTTCGGTGCTGACAGGCACATAGGGGTGAAATACCAGCTGGGCAATGCGGTCGCCGCGCTCCACAGTAACGGCTTCGTTTGAAGTATTCAGCATATAGGCAATAATTTCTCCGCGAAAATCCGGGTCGATAACGCCCACGCCCTGCGCAATGGTCAGCCCCTTTTTTGCGCCCCAGCCGCTGCGGGAATAGAGAAAAGCGGCAATATTTTTTTCGCAGATTTCAATGGCAATGCCTGTAGGAACAGGATAGCGGTCACCCGGCTCAATGCAGACAGTATCCTCTGCAAAGCAGGCACGCAAATCCAGCCCGCAAGCCTGACCGGTGGCGGGACATGCCCCGCGCTTGCCGTAAAGAGCTCTGCTCTCGCCAAAATATTTAATTTTTACTACAGACATATTTTCCCTCTCTTAAATTTTCGGCATATTTTCTGCCGTGTTTTATGCCCTATTTTTATTGCTCTTCATTTTTATCACGTTTTTGGCTCTTCCTGTTCGTTTTGCCCATTTTGCTTTCTGCGCTTGCTTTCTTCCTGTCTGGCAAGAATAAAGGGCGTCAAATCAAGCTGGTCTTCAGGTGCAAGAAGATGTTTCTGCATTTGCCAGCGGATAATCCCCTGATACACATTGCGCCTGCCGTTTTGGCTCTCCCGGCAGAACTCGTCCAGCTTTTCCAGCAAATCCGTGCGTTTGGTGGTATTGGCAGAGGGGCAGGGATTGGAAAAAATCGGCAGTTCCCAAAGTTTTGCAGCCTTGATAATATGCTGTTTTTCCACCATGGCAAGAGGACGGATAACCGTCAGCAAACCGCCGAAAAAAGGCTCGTACATGCTCATGCCGTCAATACGTCCTGTCTGCACCAAATTCAGCAAAAAGGTCGAAACAATATCGTCCGCATTATGCCCAAACGCCAGGTGCGATAAATTATGTTCCCTGCACAGTTCAAAAAGCCGTTTGCGCCGCTGGAAAGCACAATAATAACAAGGTGATTTCGTTCGGTTTTCTTCACTATGCGCAAGGAGTCCATGATTTGTCACTTCCACATGATACGGGATTTTTTCCTGTTCCAGCCATGTGACCAGGGGCGCGTGACAGTTGGGGTCAAAACCTGCATTGATGTGTATTGCCATAATTTCAAAGGGAAAAGGCGTAATACGCTGCCGTATCTGCATAACCTTGAGCAGAACGAAAGAATCCACTCCCCCTGAAACAGCAATCCCCACACGCGCATGAGGCTTCAGCATGCCCGTGTTCTGCATGAGCTTGCCGGCAGCACGAATGCACTGTTCCTGCGAATAATGAAGCTTTTTTGCCATGCTTATTCCATAAAACTTAAATCAACGAGCGTGCGTACACCGTAGCCTGTTGCGCCTTTGGGGTTTAAGGCGTTTTCGCCGTTATCGGCGGCAGCCATGTCAATATGCACCCAAGCCTGCTCGTCGTTCACAAATTCTTTCAGGAAAAGCGCGGCTGTCAGGGAACCGCCAAGACGGGAACCGGAGTTTTTGAGATCAGCCACATTGCTTTTCAGTTCTTTGATTAAATGCTTCCAGATTGGCAGCTGCCAGGCGCGTTCAAAAAGGGCATTGCTTCTGTCTGTAACTTTTTGCGCAAGCTTTGTATCAGAGCCGAAAATACCGGCTGCACCCTCACCAAGCGCCACGGCACAGGCACCTGTCAGTGTTGCAATATCCACCAAACAGGCAGGTTTATATGTATCCTGTGCATAGGATAAGGCGTCAATCAAAATCAGTCTGCCCTCTGCGTCGGTGTTCACAATTTCCACGCTTTTGCCTGTGCGTGCAAACACAATATCACCGGGCTTTGTGGCAGTGCCGCTCGGCATATTTTCACAAAGAGGCATAATGCCAATAACAGGACGGGTGGGATAAGAGCCGATCATGGCAAGTCTGCCAAGAGTTTCAAAAGCGCCGAGCACAGCAGCCGCTCCGCTCATATCGCCTTTCATTTCTTCCATGCCTGCGCTTGGTTTCAGGCTGATGCCTCCTGAATCAAAGGTAATGCCCTTGCCCACAAGCGCAAGCGGCGCAAGCTCTTTGTCCACAGTATGGGGATAATATTCAATAACCACAAAACGCGGCTCTTTGCCTGAGCCTTGTGCCACAGCAAGGAACGCATGCATATTTTCCTGCTCGATTTCGTCTTTTTTGAGCACACGGATATTAAAATTATGATACGCGGCAACTTCCTGTGCCTTGTCCGCAAAATATGCAGGAGTTACACTGTTGGCAGGCGCATTGGCAAGGTCACGG
Source organism: uncultured Mailhella sp. (assembly GCA_948482415.1). GTDB lineage: Bacteria > Desulfobacterota > Desulfovibrionia > Desulfovibrionales > Desulfovibrionaceae > Taurinivorans. The sequence continues at coordinate 10,094 of CAOMFZ010000014.1, read as the reverse complement.
GCAAGATAAATGCCGGACGCTTCCGCTTCGGCAAAGCGCACAGCCTTTTTCAAGTTATCGTCACAAAAATCGTCATCAAGCAGAAAATAGATTTTACGCAGCTTTGGTTCATCGGATTTTTTCTTGAAATTGGGGAAAGAATACAGGGCAAGCTTTGCCGCAAGTGCAAGTTCTCTCGCAAGAGCGTCACGGGTAATGCCCAGCTGTGCGCCGATGCGGGACATGGATACAATATCAATGCCCGCATGTTCTAAACCCAAATCCTGACAGGCAGTAACGGCTTTGCCAAAGGCAAGGCGCAAATCTTCAAGGGTTAATTCTGAATGTCTGCCAAGTCCCAGCACCATACAGCGGGAAATTTCCATGGCAGGCGGACCGTAAAGAACAATACGTTCGTCTTTTTTTCCTTTGAAATCACGCCACTGCGGAGCAATGGAAAGCCACGGTGCCGCATTTTGCGTAAAGTGGCAGGCGTCATCCGCGCCTTCCCCCTCAAAGGCAAAGGCTATCGCCAAATCAGCTTTCCATTGTCCTTGAATTTGAAACTCTATATCAAGCTCTGTTTCGCGTACTTGTTCCATATATTCTCCTTAATGTATTATTTTTCAATATATTATTTTTTTAAGCCCACTTGTCTGCGAAGCAGGTCAATTTCCTCATCGGTGAGCTCCCGCACCTCACCGCGCGGCAAATCACCCAATAATAAAGGTCCCTGCTGTACTCGCTTCAAGGTCAAAATCGTCAAATCCGTATCACGGCACATACGCCTTATCTGCCTATTTATGCCCTGATTCAGCGTAAAGGCAAGCCACAATTCAAGCCCCTTTTGCCTGCCCATAACTTCCACTTTCACAGGAGCGAGTTCTTCACCCTCGGCAAGTTTCATGCCCCCCTGCATAACAGCAAGGGTCTTCGCCAAATTATAAACCTTATTCGGCAGGCGGACTTTGACATGATAAATTCTTGGCATATGCCAGCGCGGATGCATAAGCCTGTTGGCAAGGTCGCCGTCATCAGTCAAAAGAATGAGTCCTTCAGAAAAAAAATCAAGACGCCCTACAGGATAAATACGCCGTGTCTTATAGCTTTGCGGCAGAAAATCAATCACCGTCCTGCGTCCGTCAGGGTCTTTCACCGTGCTGACAACACTGACAGGCTTATGAAGCATAAGAACACACGCCTTTTTCTGCGTGCTGAAAACAACTTTTTTGCCTTTGCACACAACCAGGTCTTTTTCCGGGTCAATGCGCACACCCGGACTTTCCGCTTTCGCTCCGTTAACCGTAACAAGCCCGGCAAAAATAAGCTCATCGGCTTTTCTGCGCGAACAAATCCCAGCATCGGCAAGGGCTTTATTGAGACGGATATTCTTCTCTTCCATTTTCATTCTTTTTTTTGTTGCGTTTTCGTTATGGGCATAATATACTTTATACATTCAATCGTCTAGCTTTTTTAGCAATGAAAAAAACGGATTAAAATGAAAAATACCTTTCGTTATCTCGTCAGAGAAAATGCCGGCAGAGTGCGCCGAAAAATCCGCGATTTATTTCGTACCTCTGATTTTTTCCTGTGGCTTCTGGTGCTTTTTTATAAAGGCATGTGCAAATCTTTGCGATACAAAGCCGAAACCCGCGTCAAAATCGCGGAACAGGACGAAATTGCCGCAAAACGCAGACAAGGCTTTGATGTCAAAGGAACACCCATTGTTATCTGCCTTTGGCATGACGAGCTTTTTCCGCTTATTTATTTACAAAACGATTTGGATATTGTGTGTATTGTCAGTGACAGCAAGGACGGTACAATTTTAAATAAACTCATGCAAAAACTGGGACTTCGCACTGCCGCAGGCTCCAGCCGCCGCAACGGCCTGAAAGCCCTGCTTCAGGCGGCAAAGCTCATGAAGGACGGCACAGTACACGGCTGTATCACGGTTGACGGACCCATGGGACCGCGCCACGAAGTCAAGGACGGGGCATTTCTTCTTGCCCTCAAAGCAGGAGCCAAAATTGTGCCTGTGCGCCTTGATATCAAAAAATCCTTAAAATTCCCCAGCTGGGATAAATTTCAGGTGCCCCTGCCTTTTAGTTCTGTGGAGGTCATTTTCGGCGACGGCTTTTTTGTGACCGAAGAATTGACCGAAGAATATCTGACGGACTGCCATAACAGACTGCAAAAAGAATTAAATGAACTTCTGCCCCACAGACCGTAAAATCAAAAAACATAAGCGTAAAATCACAGATTAAACCATATAAATGAGGAAAATATGATAGCCTATCTTGAGGGAAAACTTTTACAGCGAAGTACACAAAGCATAGTCATTGCCACAAAAAGCGGCGTTGGCTATGAAGTATTTATTCCCCAAAGTATGGCACTGCCCGCGGCAGGCTGCGATATTTCTGTATACACTGCCTTTGTGGTGCGCGAAGATGCGCAGGAACTTTTTGGTTTTTCCACCTTTGAAGAACGCGAAACCTTTAAAATGCTGACAACCATTAACAGAGTGGGGGCACGCACGGCGCTGGCGATTTTATCTGTGTACAAACCCGACGATTTGCGCCGTATTGTGGCACAGGACGACGTCAATGCCCTGACAAAAGTTTCCGGCATCGGCAAACAAACAGGACAAAAGATTTTTCTGGAATTAAAATATAAATTCAAGGCAGATACCGGTTTGGCAAGTCTCAATCTGCCAAGTTCCGCAGGTACCGGCGTTTTCAATGACGCTTTGACAGGGCTTCTCAATCTTGGCTATGATAACCAAAGCGCGGGCGAAGTGCTTGCCGAAGTTCTGCAAAAAGAACCTAATCTCGGCGTGGGCGAAGCGCTCCGTGCTGCCTTGAAAGCCATGGCAAAAAAGAAATAATGATACAGGTAGAATATGAATAAAAAATTCGGCAAATCAAAATTTCAGTCTTCGTTTAAAAAAAATATAAGTTATGACAACGAATTAGAAATGAATGAAGATGCCTACGATGAAGACAGTTATAACGAAGATACAGATGAAGAAGTGCCTGCTTTTCAGGTGAAAAAGAAAAGCGAGCCCTCTTCATTAAAAGAAAGCCTTGACAAAATGGACGAATCTGTCCGCCCGCGCAGACTTTCTGAATTTATCGGACAAAGTGAGTTACGCAAAAATCTGCAAGTATATCTGGATGCCACCAAAAAACGCGGCAAAGCCATGGATCATCTGCTTTTTTACGGCAATCCCGGACTTGGCAAAACCACGCTTGCCCATATTATTGCCTCTGAACTGGGCGTAAATATTGTTTCCACCTCCGGTCCTGCACTCATGCGCGGCGGCGATTTAGCTTCCATTTTATCCAATTTGCAGGCAAACGACGTGTTTTTTATCGACGAAATTCACCGCATGCCCATGCAGGTGGAAGAAGTCCTTTATCCTGCCATGGAAGATTTCAAGCTTGATTTGGTGATTGGGCAGGGACCTGCGGCAAAAACCATAAAAATTGATGTGGAACCCTTTACGCTGGTCGGCGCAACCACGCGTCTCGGGCTTTTATCCGCACCGCTTCGCGACCGTTTTGGGATTATCAGCCGTCTGGAATTTTACACCCCGCAGGAGCTTGCCGAGGTTGTTCTGCGCGCAGGAAAAATTTTAGGCGTGAAAATCAGCCCTGAATCTGCCATGGAAATTGGCAAGCGCTCCCGCGGCACGCCCCGCATTGCCAACAGACTGCTGCGCCGTGTGCGTGATTTTGCCAGTGTTTTCGGAAAAGACGGCGTCATTGACCATGAACAGACAAGACACGCCCTTGAACGCCTTGATGTGGACGAAATGGGTCTTGATGAAATGGACAGAAAAATTTTATCCATTCTTATCGAACATTATGACGGCGGTCCTGTGGGCTTGAAAACACTGGCTGTTGCCTGTTCCGAAGAAATGCGCACCATTGAAGAAATTTACGAACCCTATCTTATCCAATGCGGGCTTATCAAACGCACGCCGCAGGGACGCGTTGTCACTGCAAGAGCTTATAAGCACATGGGACATTTAGGATAAATTTAATAGTATTCCAGTAAGTTATATAAAGGAAACGCTTTGTTATAGAAAACGGTTGATAATCAATCACTTATAAAGCATGTATTCTTGTTTTTCTGAAAGAAAAACAAGCGCTGTGGGGGTATGGGGGGATCATCCCCCATAAAAAAAGAAAAAATAAGGAAACACCATGCCACAAGCACATTTACAAGTCAAAATTCTTGCCCATACGCCTGAACCCCTTTCTGTGATTTATGCGTCTTTCCGCCAATGCTATCATCAGGGCTATGTGGGCGACATGTGGGAACGCCTGCAAGACGGCGAAATCAGTCAGGAAAAACAGGCAGAATTTGTCCGGAATATTATCACGTCCGGACACGAAAGCCCCATTGAACACGTCAGCTTTACCTTTGCCCTGTCAGGGGTTTCACGGGCGCTGACCCACCAGCTGGTGCGCCACCGCATTGCGTCCTATTCCCAGCAAAGCCAGCGCTATGTGGACGCAAGCAATATGGATTATATTTTGCCGCCAAGTATCAAAAGAAATCCAAAAATTCTTGCCCGTTATGAAGCATTTATGGACGAAGTGGGCAAAGCCTACCACGACATAAAAACCATGCTCGAAGAAGACGGACGCGGGGCACTTGCCAAAGAAGACGCGCGTATGGTGCTCCCGCAGGCAGCAGCCAGCAATATTGTTGTCACCATGAACTGCCGTTCCCTGCTCAATTTCTTTGAGCATCGCTGCTGCACGCGCGCGCAGTGGGAAATCCGCGACTGCGCCAACAAAATGCTGACTGAATGCCGTAAAATTCTGCCGGAAATTTTCAGCCATGCAGGGGCAAAATGCGAACGCCTCGGCTATTGCCCTGAGGGAGAAAAATTCTGCTGCGGCCGCTATCCGACTAAAAAATAAAATTCTTGACTCATACCTTCCATTTAATTGGGGTAACAATACTGTAAAAAAGGAGAAAAACATGTCTATCAAAGCATTATTAAAAACCTTTATTGTGTTCTCATGCCTGACTGCAGCACCAGCCATGGCTTTTGATTTATCAAAAGCAGTAAGCGGAGCTGTTAAAGTTACCCAAGCCGTTACCTTAACAGACGAACAAATGACAGAATATGTCAAAGAATACATTGACTGGATGGATAAAAACAATAAAGTCTGCGATGCAAAAAGTCCGTACACTATTCGTTTGAACAAACTCACCGAAGGACTGACTAAAGTTGAAGGTATCCCGCTGAATTTTAAAGTTTACTATGTAAAAGATGTCAACGCGTTTGCGTGTGCTGACGGCAGTGTACGAGTATTTTCTTCTTTAATGGATATCATGACTGATGACGAGTTACTGGGAGTTATTGGACATGAAATGGGACATATTGCCCATAAAGACTCAAAAGAAGGCTTCAAAAGAGCTTTGCTCACCTCAGCTTTAAAAGACGGACTTTCTGCCAAAGGCGGAAAGACAGCAGCACTGACAAATTCTCAGCTCGGAGACCTGGGCGAAGCACTTATTCATGCCAACTATTCCCAAAAACAAGAATATGCTGCTGATGATTATGGCTATGATTTCCTCAAAAAAGCAGGCAAAAACCCATGGGCTATGGCATATTCTTTCCAAAGACTTAAAAAAATGCAGGAAGATGCCGGCGCTAAACAAAGCAAGGGTATGGAACAATTATTTTCTACCCACCCGGACCTTGACAAACGCATCACCCGCATGGAATCCCGTGCTGAAAAAGACGGCATTAAAAAACCTGCAAACACAAAAAAATAAACTGGCATAGTACCATTAACACATAGTATTTGACTGAATGTAACATATTTACATTCAGTCTTTTAATGAGAATTTTCAAAGGATAAAAAGAAAAAATGCTGACCTTTAAACAAGCCACACCCGAAGATATGGCTGCCTTGCTTTCTCTGATTAAAGAACTGGCAAGTTATGAACATCTTGAACAGGAAGTCACTGCCACAGAAGAAATTTTAACCGAATGGATTTTTACAAAGAAAAAAGCCGAAGTCATTTTCCCCGTGCTTGACGGCAAAATTATTGGATATTGTCTTTATTTTTATAATTTTTCCACTTTTCTTGGCAAAGCGGGCATTTATGTGGAAGATCTCTTTATTCAGCCTGCTTTCCGCCACAAAGGCTATGGCAGGAAGCTTTTGCAGCACATTGCCCGAAAGGCAAAGAACGAAGGACTTGGCAGAGTGGAGTGGGCTTGCCTTGACTGGAATAAACCCAGCATTGATTTTTACCTTTCTTTAGGCGCAGTCCCCATGGAGGGCTGGTCAACCTATCGCCTGACAGAAGAAAAACTCATAAAATTTGCACAAGGTGACATTTCATGCAAATAATCCTGACCTGCCTTGACGACACTGACAAATTTGCGAAAATCGCCGCAAAGTCCCTTTTAGAGCAGAAAGAAAAGGGCGAATATCTCCACAATCTCTATTTACTGGGAGAAATGGGCATGGGCAAAACCACCTTTACCCGTTCCTTTGTGGGCGCGCTGCCGGGTGCCGAAGAAGCAGAAGTCGCCAGTCCCAGTTTTACCATTTGCCACGAATACCCTACCAATCCCGAAATTTATCATGCGGATTTATACCGCCTGCCGAATCATATTGATTTACCTGAGGAATTGGAGGATTTAAGCAAAAATACCCTGCTTATTCTGGAATGGGCGGAGCGCCTGCACGAAGACGCAAAAGCCCCTGACCGCCTGGAAATTATCTTCACAAAAGAAAATACAAACTCGGCAAAAAAAAATAGCCCTGAAAATATAGACAATTTTGTGAATATATGCGAAGTAAAAAGGCATGTTAATCTTGCAGCTCACGGAAACATTGCCCACGAGTTTTTAAAGCTCTTAACAAAAAATTTACAAAATTGTTCATTGTGTAAATAAACGCAGCAGTCAAAGCGGCAATAAAAGTACAAAAAAACAATGAGCATTTTGTAATAGATTGATTTTATTATTAAAAAGCGCAGACGTATTATAAACGTCCGGGCTTGACAGGAAAAAGCATGAAAATTTTGGTTCAAAAATTTGGCGGCTCATCTGTTGCCGACCTTGAATGTATGAAAAAAGTTCGTACCAAGGTTTTAGACGCAGTAGCACAGGGGTATAAAGTTGTTGTTGTTCTCTCTGCCCGTGCAGGACAAACCAATAAGCTGATTGAAATGGCTTATCAATGGTCTGACGAACCAAACCCGGCTGAATACGATGCACTTTTGGCAACAGGGGAACAGGAATCTGTTGCGCTTTTCAGTATGCTTCTAAACGATGCAGGTGTGAAAGCCCGTTCTTTTCTGGGCTTTCAGGTGCCTATTCTGACAGACAATGCCTATAATGCGGCGCGTATTGTTTCCATTGAAGCAGGACAATTTTTACAGGAACTCAAACGCTTTGACGTCATTGTCATGGCAGGTTTTCAGGGCTACAGCATGGAAAACAGGATTACAACGCTGGGACGCGGCGGTTCTGATACCTCTGCCGTGGCGATTGCCGCTGCCCTTGGGGCAGAGCTTGGCACTGACGTTGACTGCCATATTTATACAGATGTTGACGGCGTCTATACCACAGACCCCCGCATGGTTCCGCAGGCAAAGAAAATTGATAAAATTTCCTATGACGAAATGTTGGAAATGGCTTCCATGGGGGCAAAGGTTCTGCAAATCCGTTCTGTGGAATTTGCCAAAAAATATAAAGTACCGGTTTGGGTACGTTCAACTTTTACTAATGATAAAGGGACGCTCGTAACGCAGGAGGATGAGTCTATGATGGAATCAGTTATGGTTTCCGGTGTGGCATTTGATAAAGACCAGGTTCGTATTACAATTTTAGGCGTGCCGGACCAGCCGGGTATTTCTGCTTCTTTGTTTGTTCCTCTTGCTGACCATGGTATTCTGGTGGATATGATTGTGCAGAAAGCCAGCCGGGAAGGTATTACCGACATGACCTACACAGTTTCCCACAAAGATTTGAAACGTGCCCTTACCTATACGGAAAAAGTCTGCAGGGAAATCGGTGCCCAGGGCGTTGAATACGATGATCAGGTGGCAAAAGTTTCTGTTATCGGCGTTGGCATGCGCAACCACAGCGGCGTTGCGGCTATGGCTTTTTCCGCCTTGCACAAAGCCGACATCAATATTTTGATGATAAGCACCTCTGAAATCAAAATTTCCTGTCTCATTCACGCTGACCAGCTGGAAAAAGCTGTGCAGACACTGCACAAAACCTTTGGACTTGACGGCGAATAATGGATTTTTACATTTACGACACAAGCCTGAGAGACGGAGCGCAAAGCGAGGACGTACAATTAAGTACGCCTGATAAAATCAAAATTGCCCTGCGTCTTGATAATTTCGGCATTCACTATATTGAGGGCGGCTGGCCCGGGGCTAATCCTGTGGACAATGAATTTTTTGAGGAAATAAAACAATATTCCCTCAAAAATGCAAAAATTGCCGCCTTTGGCAGTACGCATCACGCAAGTTTCAAGGCGGAAGAAGACCCCACCATGAAAGCCCTTGTGCTCGCAAATGTGCCTGTGATTACGATTTTTGGAAAATCCAGTGAAAAACATGCGCTTGACGCTTTGCGCGTAAGCCCTGAACGCAATCTGGAAATTATCCACGATTCTGTGGCTTTTCTCAAAAAACATGCGGAAACGGTATTTTTTGACGCGGAACACTTTTTCGACGGATTCAAAGCCAATAAAGACTATGCCCTGCAAGTCTTAAAAAATGCGTACAAGGCAGGGGCAAATACCCTTGTACTCTGCGATTCCAACGGCGGAACACTGCCCTCTGAAGTTTCTGAAATTATGCACATCTGCCGTCAGGAACTGCCCGATGCAGAGTTTGGCATACACGCCCACAATGACTGTGAGCTGGCGGTTGCCAATTCTTTAGCCGCCTTGCAGGCTGGGGCAAATCATGTGCAGGGAACCATGAACGGCGTGGGCGAACGCTGCGGCAATGCCAATTTATGTTCCATTATCCCCATTATTGAAACCAAGCTTGGCAAAAAATGCCTGCCCGAAAATATGCCCGAAAGTATGCTTAAACAGCTGACTGCCACTTCTGCCTATGTGTATGAAGTGATGAATATGAAACCCTTTGCCCGCCAAGCCTTTGTGGGAAAATCCGCTTTTGCGCACAAGGGCGGCATACATGTCAGCGCAATTAACCGCGACTCTACCCTGTATGAGCATATCAGACCTGAAACCGTTGGCAACAGCCAGCGGGTGCTCATTACCGAACTGGCAGGGCGAAGCAATATTGTCAGCCTTGCTCGGCGTTTCGGTTTCCATTTGGACAAGGACGAACCGGTTGTCAAAGGGCTTTTCCACGAGCTCAAAACAAAGGCAAGCCTTGGCTATGACTATGCGGCTGCCGAAGCCAGCATGGAATTGCTCCTTTTGCGTAAACTGGCACGGCGCGGCGTGCGCAATTTCTTTACATTAAAAAGTCTGCGTGTCTTGGAAACCAAGGACGCCAACGGCTGTCCTCTTGCAGAAGCTACGGTCGCCGTGGAAGTGGAGGGCGCTATCGAACACACTGCCGCCACAGGACAGGGACCGGTTAACGCCATGGACATTGCCCTGCGCAAAGCTTTGTCTTCATTTTATCCCAAGATTTCAGAACTCAGTCTGCGGGACTTTAAAGTGCGCGTGCTGACCATCGGACAGGAAAAACACAGCCCCAAATATGACCTTTTCAGCCTTGGCGCTGATGAAAGTCCTGCTCCCAACACCGGCACGGCAAGTGTGGTGCGCGTACTCATTGAAAGTGCCGATCAGCAGGGTGCCTGGGTCACGGTGGGCGTTTCCTATGATATTATCGAAGCCAGCTGGCAGGCACTTGCAGACTCTGTGACCTATAAACTCTACCGTGACGAATGGCAAAGTCATGGAAACAACAAACAAGAATAGTTTTTTATAAGGATTTTCCTTTTAATAAAATGTATGTAAGTCCTTTTAACATAATACGTTAAAAGGATTTTTCTTTTAATCAAATTTTTCTTTTTAAAGGGGAAAACGTTAAAGGGACAAGTCCCTTTCAGTTTTCCCCTTTGTATCCCC
>CAOMFZ010000013.1 GCA_948482415.1 uncultured Mailhella sp. | reverse complement strand
AATATAATACAGAATATCTTCACTCAACCCTGGGCTGGAAAACTCCAAATCAGGTACATACAGAAAATCAAAATACTCTCTTAAAAGTTGCTTGACTAATAGGGGGCATTACACAAACTCTGACCTGTTATTGGCTTCTTCAGACCGTTCAGAGATAGAAACTCCATTAGAAAAAATCCCTCGCTTTTCAACACCTTTTCGTTTCTTGCCTTTATGACGTAACACTGCTATGTTATTACTCTTAATTTTTTCTTCATATATCCAACAGTAAATACTTTTAAAGCTAACTTTTTTGTATAGTACCGTACAAACTATTTGCTTTGGAAACCAAGTACTAAATAACTTATCTTCAATAATTGCAATAAGTTCTACTGACAACTTTCTCCTTGACGAAGCTTTTGCTTTTCGGTCACTTGCGTTCTGATGAGCCGTTGCAGCATGATAAAAATTATCATTATTTCTCTTTATTTTCCTTGCTATAGTTGAGTGATGTCGACCCATTATTCTTGCAATTTCTCTAATACTCATTTTAACGGCTAAAAATCCCTCTAGCTTTCCTCGTTCAATTAATGTAAAGTGTGTGTAGCTCAATGATAAACCTCGTGTGAAATTTCTTTGCAATTTAATTCTACACAAAGTTTTATCGTTGGGCTACTTGTTTATCCAACACTGTCGCACTTCAATTTACAATTAACACCAAATAAAAATAGATGCCGTGTATCATAAAATTTATGCCCTATCAAGAGTTTTTCAAAAAACAGGCTTGTGTTTTTTGAATTTATGGGTTATAATCAACGCAAAGGAGGCTAGGGAATGGCTTTTAGTACGCTTTTTTCATTAGATACAACACAGTTAACAACAGAAGCAGAAGTAGAAACACGCCTGCTTGCAAAAATATTTGATGACTTGGGGTATCCTACAGATGCCGTTGTTCCTAAAAAGCACATTAAAGCATTGAAGATTAGCGACGGAACAAAATCCTCGATGAAAGAAGTGGACTTTCTTTTAAAAGACAAAAATGGGATTGCCAGAATAATTGTTGAGGCGAAAGATCCCAAAATAAATATCTTAGATGCTTGGGGACAAGCTGCAAGCTATGCACTAAGCTATAATCGTGATAAAGAAGCGGATAAGCGTGTGAAGTGGCTGTTAATATCAAACGGTCATTTTACGGGCTTGTTTCCGCATGATTCTGAAATTCCTATTGTCACATTACAGTTGTCTGATTTTGCAAGTGGTATGCCCCCGTATGTAACCCTTAGAACATACATTAAGTATGGCGCAATTACGCCTGTATCAGTAGCAGATTTAGCATTTGAATCTTTACCTCCTCAGAAACTCAATCAACTTTTTTCGGAATCGCACAATTTGGTTTGGAAGAAAGAAAAATTAGCGCCGGCAGATGCTTTTTTTGAGTTCTGTAAATTTATATTTATAAAAATACAGGAGGACAAAAAACGAGAAAAATTGGACGCAGATACTCCAACGTATGCTATCCCATTAACCGAGAAGTGGTTAGAGGTTCAAGAGAAAACAAGCAACCACCCTGTAAGAGATGTCCTATTCCATAATTTACATACTCAATTAGAAGATGCCATTAAAAAAGATAAAAAGAAACGCATCTTTGAAAAGAACGAAACTTTAAAGCTGTCTGCTGCAACCTGTAAAGACTTGATTAAATCCTTTCAAACTGTCAATTTAAGTTCCATAGATGAAGATTTGAATGGACGCATGTTTGAAGTCTTTTTGGCAGCTTCTATTCGAGGTAAAGACTTAGGACAATTTTTTACCCCGCGTTCTGTTGTTGACTTTATGACACGGATTGCGTTGCGTAATGTTGATATTACGAAGCCACCCAAAGTGTTAGACGGTTGTTGCGGTACAGCAGGATTTCTAATTGAGATAATGGCCTACTTAACAGGGCGGTTACGTGATGATACACGCTTAACTGATACCCAACGTAAAAATTTGAAAACTCAAATTTGTAACGAATGCCTGTATGGGGTAGAAGCAAACGAACGGGTCAGCCGAATTGCTCGTATCAATATGTACTTGCACGGTGATGGAGGTTCTCATATCTTCCACGGAGACGGCCTCGATGTAGATTCGCAAGAGCTACCTGATATGACAAGCGAACAACGGGATGGTGTGCAAGAATATCGGAAAAAAATAATAAAAAATTCCTTTGATATTATTTTGACCAACCCGCCGTTTAGCATGAAATATGATTCAAAAAAGCCAGATGAAAAGAGAATTATTGAGCAACATGATTTAACTAAAGGAGCATCAACGGTTAAATCGAGTATTTTATTTTTAAACAGGTATTACGAATTGCTTAAACCCTCTGGAGAAATGTTGATTGTTCTTGATGATACTGTTATCAACGGCAAGAGTTTTGAAGATGTCCGCAAATGGATTCTTGATAAATTTATCATATTAGGAGTTCATTCATTACCGTTTAACGCCTTTTTCAAAGCAAATGCAAATATTAAAACATCTATTCTTCATTTGAGGAAAAAAGAAACTAACGAAGAAGGTCAAGGACACTTATTCATGTCTGTTTCAAACAATATTGGACATGACAATGCCTTAAAGGACACCCCTTTCCGTAACAACCTAACTGAAATACTAATTTCCTATTTGGAATGGCAGCGTACAGGGAAAATATCTGAAAAAATTAGAGAAAACCCGAATACATCTGAAAATCTGGAGGGGCCGTTACAGTATTGGTTAGTTTCTCCAGAGAAATTAACCACCGAGCGTTTTGACGCATTTTTCTACTGCCCAGACCTGCATAATACTTACGCAAAGATCCAACGCGCTTCCACAGAAGAGAAAATTGAGTTGCTTGATGCAAGCAAACTAAAACTCCGCAAAAAACTAACGGGCAAAGAAAAAGATACAATGCGTAAAGATGAATGTTTATACAAATATATAGAAATTAGTGATGTTACAAAATACGGTTTAATTACTAATTATCTTGAAGATGTGTTCGGTAATTTGCCAACAAGAGGTGAGTATCAAGTCCATACAGGAGATGTTTTGGTTGCACTTAACAATAGTTCAAGAGGAACAGTAGTTTTAGTTCCAAAAGAATTTGACAATGCTATTTGCACATCAGGTTTTTTGGTTATTGTTCCTCAAGATGAGAAAGAGGGACTACTACTTTGGTATGCTTTGCGGAGCGAGATATGTAGAAAACAAATCTATTATCTTGCACAAACAGCAAGTCAGCCAGAGTTAAAGCTTGATACATGGGAAAGATACTTTCAAATCCCATTGCCTACAGGTAAAGCAAAAGAGAACGCAATAAAAAAGGCAAGCGAGTTTTATAGCTACTTAGAAAAACTATCAAATATTGACGAATATCAATTTAATTTCTAACTCACACAAAACAATTAGCAAAGACAGGAAAAGCCATCAAGGATAAACCGCTTGCGCCTACTAAAAATTATGGGTACGGCGTTACGCAGTAGAGGGCAAACAGAGCTTGATTTATATGGCTTTACGGACACTGTTTTGACAGGACAAGGTTGTTTTATACCTTTACCCCAGAAAATGACGGTCTATTGCGTAACAAAAAGAGAAAAGACGGGCGAGAAGTTTGTGCTTCTCACTCGTCTTTCTCTGTACCCTGTTTGGCAGCTACCCTATCAATTTGTTAGTTGATACTGTTTTATAAGTAGCTCCCAAAATGAGAGCCTCTTTTATATTTTCACGTTAATATTATTCGCCGGCAGGCAAATCAAAACTGCGGTTTTCCTTCTTGACATCAAGAGCAATCTTCCAAAGGAGAGAAACGACCAAGGCGCCAATTGCAAAGATACCGCAGGAAATGGTAACTTCGGCAAAAGTCGGTGTATAAACGGTCAAGTATTCAAATGGGGTTGGGTTGAAACCGCCGATAAGAAGACCTAAGCCCTTGTCGATCCAGGTTGCGATAACAAGAAGGATCAATGTCCATGGGAGTAAGTTTTGGTTTTCTCTGAATTGCGGGAAAAGCAAGAGGATAACAGAAATAATAGCAAGAGCTGCTGCTACCCACATCCAAGCACCAATCCATGCACCTTCAGCGCCAACAACACCAAAGAGAGCCTGAATAGGAAGGTAGTGGCTTGGGATTCCGCTGTAGAACGCAGTGAAGAGTTCCAGACAGAAGAAGAACACGTTTAAACACATTGCATAGGTAATGATGAGGGTCAAAGTCTTGATAACAGACTTGCCGCAGTCAAAACCGGCAATTTTCTTCAGGAGCATAATCAGGAGGAGCAGGATTGCAGGACCTGAACAGAATGCAGATGAAAGGAAACGTGCTGCCAAAATAGCGGTTAACCAGAAGTGACGTCCCGGCAAACCGGCATACAGGAACGCTGTGACGGTGTGGATAGAGAATGCCCAGAAAATGGAAATATAGACAAGGTATTTAATCCATTTTGGAGGAGCCATGCCCACTTTGTCTGCTTCCAGAGTTGTCCAGCCGATAACTGCGTTCAGCACCAAATAACCGGTCAAAACGGTTGCGTCCCAGAAAAGAACTGAGTTTGGAGTCGGATGCAAAATAACGTTGAGTACGCGGTGAGGCTGTCCCATATCCACAACAATGAAGCACATGCACATGATAACAGCACCAATGGCGAGAAATTCACCAAAGATGATGACACGTTTAAACTTTACATAGTGGTGGAAATATGCAGGAAGCACGAGCATAACAGCAGATGCCGCAACCCCGACCAAATAGGTGAACTGAGCGATATAAAATCCCCAGGAAGAATCTCTTGTCAAACCAGTGATACCAAGACCATACATGAGCTGATAAACATATACACAAGCAGCAATGGCGATTATTGTGCATAAAAAGCCAAGCCACGCATAGTATTTAGGTGAACCTTTCAATACTTTCTCAAGCATATTGCCTCCTAAATAATATAGTATACGCCCGGATCAGTACCAAGTGACGGTTTACGGCGTATAGTAAAGTTTTCAGCCAATGCTTGACGAACATCAGACTCTGGATCATTCAAATCACCAAACAAAATTGCACCATCGGAAGCTTCCACACAAACAGGAAGTTTGCCGATTTCCAGACGTTCTGCACAGAATGTACATTTTTCAACAACACCGCGCATACGGGACGGATATTCATAATTCAAATCTTCCGGTTTGATATACTGGCGCGGGTCAGTGAAGTTGAAAGAACGGGATCCGTAAGGGCAGGCAGCCATACAGAAACGGCAGCCGACACAGCGGTGATAGTCAATGGCAACAAGATTTTGAGAAGTCAAATATGTTGCTTTTGTTGGGCAAACGCGCACACAGCTTGGATTTGAGCAGTGGTTGCAAAGCATGAAATAAGGACGATTTTTTACTTCTTCCGGAACGAGCGGAGAAGTATCGTCGGTAAAAGCATGGTGGAATTTATCGTGCCAAATCCATTTAATTTCTTTTGGGCCGTCGATTTTCGGTACATTGTGGTACTTATGGCAAGCCTCGATAATTGGCAGCATATCTTCTTCGGTTTCAAACTTACGGGTATCAATAACCATGGCAAAGCGTTTGCCGTGCACAGCCTTTTCAGATACCTTGTAAGCTCCGTCACCTGCTTCTTTTGCTGCGGTAACAGCTTTTGCTACGCTTGCACCAACACCAGCAGTGAGGGCAAAAGTAGAAAGTCCCGCAACTTTTAAAAAGTAACGTCTATTAGCATTCATTATTTATTCCCCTGAGGCTGAATGTGACAATCCCAGCAATACGGTTCAACGGCGTTTTGGTCGTGACATTTTTTGCAGAAATTATCGTAATCAGTGTGACAAGCCAAGCAAGTTTTTTGTAAACTTGTTTCCCATTCTTTTCCGGTGCTTGAAACATACACACGTTTTTCTTCACGAAGAGCCTGGTCGCGCCATTCGATAAGAAGTTCCATATGGTTTGCACGCATCCATTCGGTTGGTTCCACACATTCGAGTGCTTCGCCGTTTTTGCCGACCGGTTTTGCAACATCAGGATAATCATATTTAGCAGAAAAGATATTCAGCCAAACAGGACTGGTAAAAATCACTACAAAGAGGATAATACCTGTAATAACATACTTTGAGTTATACATTATTCTTCTCCTCCATTTTCTTGTTCTTCACCAGCTTCTTCATCCGGTTCCGGATCAGGAAATTCGAGGTCTTCCTGACGGAGGTCCATGGTACGGGGCTGCTGTTCGTCTTTCATAATCAGAGCGTTGCCGACTAATTCATGAAGACCGCTGACATCAACGCCGGGATTCCAGTAATTCATAAGCGGAGGCAAAATAGCACGGTCAAGGGCGCACATACATACAACACGGTTTACATCGTTGTGGTCGGCTACCCAGCGAACAGCGTTTGCACGCGGAAGACCGCCGCGCATACGCAGGTTCATAACTTCTTCTGAGTTCAAACCGGAACCGGCACCGCAGCAGAATGTTTCTTCACGGATAGTGTGTTCAGGCATTTCAAAGAAGTTGTTGCAGACAGCTTTAAGAATGGAACGAGGTTCTTCAAAACAGCCCATAGCACGGGACGGGTTGCATGAGTCGTGCCATGTGGTAATGAGGTGGTCGTTTCTTTCCGGACGCAGATTGAGTTTATTGTGTTTAATAAGGTCAGCAGTAAACTCAACAATGTGCACCATTTTGGTTGCTTTTGCATTTTCAAAAACAGTGCCGGTAATGGGGGAAACAGGGGTTACCATGTTTGGAGGAGTCGGTCCGTTGTAGGTAGCCATGTATTGGTTGATAACACGCCACATGTGACCGCATTCACCGCCTAAAATCCATTTTACGCCGAGACGTTCTGCTTCGTGGTACATTTTTGCATTGAGTTTCTTTGCCATATCAAAGGATACGAAAGAACCAAAGTTACCACCTTCTGAAGCATAGGTTGACAAAGTATAGTCAAGCCCGATTTCATGGAAGAGCATAAGGTAACCCATAAAGGTATAAATACCCGGGTCGGCAAAGACGTCACCTGAAGGAGTAATAAAGAGAACTTCATGGCCTTTTTCGTTGAAAGGAGGATTGATGCGGATACCGGTTACGGTTTCGATATCATCGCACAAAAATTCAACGATTTCTTTGAAGGCATGAGGCTGAATACCCAAGTGGTTGCCGGTGCGGTTACAGTTGGCAACAGGTTCCATGACCCAGTTAATGCCAAGACCGAGTTCGTATAAAAGTTCACGGACAATGGCGGTAATTTCAGCCGTATCAATGCCATATGGGCAGAACAGAGAGCAGCGGCGGCATTCTGTACATTGATATGCATAAGAGAAAAGTTCTTTTACAACATCTTTGTTTACAGAACGGGCACCGGCTGCCTTACCAAGGATTTTACCTGCAAAAGTAAAATCTTTGCGGTAAATGGAGCGCAAAAGTTCTGCACGGAGCACAGGCATATTTTTTGGATCATTGGTACCAAGGAAGAAGTGGCATTTATCAGCACAAGCGCCGCAGCGTACACAAGTATCCATGAAAACTTTTAAAGAACGGTGTTTTTCAAGGCGTTCTTTCAAACCATTATACAAAATTTCTTCCCAATTTTCAGGAAGATTCCAGTCTTCATCCTCAGGAGCCCAGGTGTGAGCATTGACGAAACCCATTTTTTCCATTGTTTCAGCTTTAGCCGGGTAAGGATAACGACCGGGAATAAATTCAGCTTTGATGTCCATCCAGCCTTTATCGGGAAAGCTAGCAGGCGTTTCAGCCAAAAGCTGATTAGAGGTAGGCATTTTAGCCATATTCTATCTCCTTAAGCTGGTGCTTTTTCGTTTGTTTCTTCGGTTGCCGGTTCTTCATCAGCGCTTTCTTCGAGAGGTTTATCTACAGGAAGATCAGCTTCAACCATAAGTTCACGGAAATCATCTTCATAAGCCGCATAGGTATGGAATTTCTTTGGAGGGTTCCATGGGTTAATGTGGCGAACTTCACGGGTATTACACTTCAGGTTACGGGTTGGTGAGAAGAAGATACCGCCCATGTGCATCAATTTTGAGAATGGGAAGTAAATGAGAAGTACACTCACAAAAGTAACGTGAATAAAGAAGATGGAGCCAATTTGTGATACTTGTTCCATGGTAGGAAGATTAAAGGTGACAAGACCCATAAGTACCACTTTCACCATTGCAATATCAACCTTGTCAATATAGCGCATGCAAATACCGGAACCAACTACTGCAAGCAAAAGGAAAAGTGCAAAATAGTCAGCAGGCAGGGAAAGGTAGCGAAGTCTTTCATTGCATACACGGCGCAGGAATAAAAATCCAAGACCTGCAAGGATTAATGCATTTGACATGAAGAAACGCGGCGTTCCAACCTGAAAAAGTCCGTCTAAAAATTCCACAGCATTAATACAGAAAGGTACCGGTTCAAGAATAAAGCGTGCATGACGAATAACAATAACAAGCATGCTGTAATGGAAAAGCAAAGCAAAAAGCCATAACCATTTTGAAGAATAGTAGGTAATACGGGGTGTTCCGTTGTCGTCAGTACGCACTGCTCTTGTATTTCTAAACAGAGATCTAAATGTGAAGATTTCCAAAACCATACGCCCGATAAGTCCCATTGTGGTTGTGGGGCAATCGAGACGAGCAGGCTTAATCCAGTCAAGAGATTTTTCTTGTCCGCCAGTTGTTGGAATTGCAAAAGGTACCGGGGATTTTGCCCAATACACTAATCGCATTATGAAGCCAATGATAAAGACGAGAAGCGCAAGACCCGGCAAAACCACGCCAAGCACATATTTCAAGCCGATCAAAGCTCCACCCCAAGCAATAGCAAGAATGATTAAAATTGCTCCTAATGCAATAGCCATTCCATTACTCCTCAGAGTTGTTGTTAGTTGACATTTTTTCCTCCCGCAGCTTAGCCCAGCGCACAACCTGAGACTGACTGCGATGTATTTCCTCTACTCGTAAATTAAAGACTTTTTCCCTGTCTGCCGCATATAAATCCAGCGACAGGAGCAAAAGACCGTCAATACGAGCCTCTACCGTAAAAAATTCCTCAAAAATTTCCTGCGAAACTTTTGGGTCTTTATTGTCTTTGACAAGATTGTCAAATACTTCCTCTTTAAATAATGTTTTTAACTGAGCCATGGGACCAACAGCCCTTGAGGGCGGCATTTCCTGTACAGCGCGAAGCTGCACCAATTCCGCCAGTGCCTTATGCACATCAGAAAGTTCAATCTCTTCGCCAATAACAGCATCATATAAAGTATTCAAGCTTGTTTGCGTAATAATTCCAATGGGATTTTGAAATCTGTCCGTACTGGTGCGGATAAAGCCCGTGCTTCCCAAAGGATAGGCGGCGTAATATTTATCCACCCATTTCTGCAATAAAACGGGTTTATTTTGTTTGACGGTATCAAGAAAAAGCATATGCACTCCAAGCTTGAAAACAGCACAACATTCGTATAAAACTTATAAAAAAGGCTTGTTTATTTAAATGTTAAGTGCTAATAAAAACCTATAAAGCAGATAATAATGCCATTATCTTGGGTGACCCTATCTTAAAAAAACGTTAACCACAAGATATTTTCTTTAAAAAAGTTAATTTTTTTTACGGATTTTTAACTAAACTATTTAATTCTATTGCCGAAATTAAGCTTATAGAAAAACCTGCTCACACAGGCACAAATAAAAAAGGATGTAGCTATGAAACTCACCACGAAATTGCTTTTAGCATTTGGAGCAACCATTGTTTTGATTGCGGCTATTTCTTGTCTCTCATGGTATGCTACCGCAAAATATGACAGACAAAAAGACGTTCTTTTGCTTTCCGAAAGCATTATCAACGATGTTATGGCAACAGAAAGCCACGTTGCCAAAGCTATTATTGATTATAAGCCGGAACCAATTAAAGAAGCTTATAAACGGCTTGACAGCAGCAAACAAAATGCCACGCAATTGTTAGGCATTGTTACAAGTCAGGAAAACAAAGACCACCTTAATAATATCCTGAAAAACATTGAAGGATACCGCCCAATTTTAAATACCATTGAAAATCTCTTCACCGAGTTCAATAAAATTATGGCTGATGTAAGCAAATTGGGCAATAATGTACAAAAAAGGCTTGATGACCTCAGCGCTGAAGCAGAAAAGAAACTTGAGCTCACCGGCAGCGCTGAAGATTATAAAATCGCAAACCATATTGCCCTTTCAGCAGCTAATATCCGTTATGCTTTGATGGCTGCATTATATTCCAAAACTGACGCAGCATATCAGCATGCAGATGATATTATTGCAGCCGCCAATAAACTGTATGACCAGGATAATGTTAAAAACAACCCAATGTTTACCCAAACCATTGCGGACATCAGACTTTACCTTAATCAGGTACAGCCGCTTCTTGATACCGGCGAAAAAATCCAGGATTTACGCGTACAATCCAATAAAGGCGTACAGTATGCACTGCAGGAATCCGTTGCGGTTACTGAGCTTGGCAAAAAATTGTTCAATGACGTCAGCGCTTCTGTAAAACAACAGCTTATCATTGCATCTGCTTTTGCGGTTATTCTTGGTGTACTCCTGACTATTCTTATCAGCAGAAACATTATGAAACAACTCGGTACCGATCCGGGCGAACTTTCAACTTTGGCTGAACGCGTAACCAACGGTGATTACGAAATCAACGACGGCAAAGAACATATCGGCGTATACCATAACATTATCATGATGGTTGAAAAGCTGAAAGAAACCCTGCAGTTCTCTCAAGGCATTCTTTCATCCATGCCTATCCCTGTCGCAGTATTCGGTGCCAACAACAGACTTAAATTTGCTAACCGCGAAATGATGAGCCTGCTTGAAATTTCCAAGAAAATGGAAGACTGCATCGGTGAAACTTCCGGACAATTCATGTATCGTCAGGAAAACTTCAACACTGCAACCTGCAAAGCTATTGCAAGCAAGCAAACCGGTCAGTTGGAAATCGAATACGAAACCCATAAGGGCAAGCACATCAACGTTTCAACCATTGCTCAGCCTCTTATTGACAGCCATAACAACGTTTCCGATGTTATCAGCGTATGGCAGGATATTACCGAACGCGTACGTCAAAACAAGATTATTGCTGACTCACATCAAAATATGCAAAATATTGCGGTTGAACTGGAACAGGTTGCCAATATTGCTTCCTCTGCTTCTGAAGAACTTTCCGCTCAAATCGAACTTTCCGAACGCGGTGCACAAGATCAGGCTGATCGTGTAGCTACCACTGCTACTGCTCTTGAAGAAATGAACGCAACCGTTCTTGAAATTGCCCGCAACGCAGGCACAACCTCTGACGGTGCTGCCAATGTACGTTCCGAAGCTTCAGCCGGTTCCGAATCCATGCAGGAATGCGTAAAGGCTATGAACGAAGTTCGTGAAGAATCCTTGAAACTGCAATCTGAAATGGGCGTTCTTTCCGAACATGCTCAAGCCATTAACGAAATTATGAACGTGATTTCCGATATTGCCGACCAAACCAACCTCTTAGCACTGAACGCGGCAATCGAAGCTGCCCGTGCAGGTGAAGCAGGACGCGGATTTGCGGTTGTTGCTGACGAAGTAAGAAACCTTGCTGAAAAGACCATGACCAGCACCACCGATGTCGGCAATGCAATTTCTGCTATTCAGCGTTCTACCGCTGACAATACCCGCCTTGTAATCGGCGCTGTTGAAAAGATTGAAAAGGTTACTGAAATGGTCAACCAGGCAGGAGAAGCTCTCCTCGGTATTGTTCAGCTTGCTGATACAACCGCCGATCAGGTTCGTGCTATTGCAACAGCTTCTGAAGAACAATCTGCAACCAGTGAAGAAATCACCCAATCTGTAGACAGTATCAACAACATTGCCAAGGAAAATGCAAACAACATGCAGGAAGCCCGCAAGGCTGTTGAAGAAGTGGTAAACCAAAGCCATGTTTTGAGCCAGCTTATTGAACAGTTACAGGCACAAAATAAAGAATAATAACCATAAACAATAAGGGCGGCTGTCAAAACCAAAACCCTTATTTCTCAAAAAGCATTACAAAAAAAGTACATAGCAAACATCAACGGTGAAAGGCTTTCTGATAAAACAAAAAGCCTTTCACCCTAAAAAAAATCGAAAACTGCCAATAAACCTTATAACAACAAGAGAACAGGGAGACATCTCTCATCCTCTTTATGGATTTACAAAAAATTTTTTGCTCCTGTCTGGGCAATTCATGCATGCATTTCATTCTCTCTTCCTCTTTTTCTGCACAGACAATTTACGTTTTTTTGATTTTTACCCTCGTGTTCTTTTGCTGTAACAGAAGAATACAACTAATAAAGCAAATAATTTATATATTATATACAAAAAATGCCGGTACGGGCATAAAAATAAAATTTTGCCCTCGCGGCAGAAAAAAAGAGGTAGCGATATGAAATTAACAACGAAACTCCTTTTGACATTCAGCATCACCATTGCACTTGTTGTGTATATCGGTGTACTTGCCTGGAATACCGCAGCAAAATTTGACAGGCAAAAAAATGTTCTTGCATACGGCGACAACATTATTGTCGGCGTTTTAAGCACCGATAAAACAGCTCTCGCTGCTATTTCAACCAATAACCTTGATCTTTTCAAGGAAGTAAAAAAATCCCTTCAGGAAATTTACCAAAACTGTGATAATTTGCTGGAAATCGCTCATCAGCAAGTGACCAGAGATCATGCCACCAATATCAAAACTACTACCGATAAATATGTTCCCCTTATTGATACAATTTTAAAACTGTATACACAATTCCATGAAACCGAGCAAACACTCATCAAAGCCGGCGCCAATATCCAAAATGATTTAGCGGCTATCGAAAAAAGCGCAGAAGAAACCTATAACCAAACAGGCAATGCAGACCCCCTGCTGACAACAAAAATGATTGGTGAAGCTTTTACCCATACCCGCCTTGCAGTATCAAGCTTCGTCATTACCTATTCTGATGAAAATCTTGCTGCGGTGAATAAACGTATTCAAGAATTAAATGAGAAAACAGCAGCACTTAAAAATAATGCCCTTTTTGCTTCTGTCTTTAAAGATATTGAATCCTATCTTCAAGCTGCCACACCTTTATTTACCGTCAATAAAGATCTCCATGCTGCCCTTGCACAAGGCATGGAATACAGCGCCTTTAATCTGGAAGAAGGTTCCGCTATTTCCGATATTGCCCATAAAGCCTTTGCACGGGTTGAAGGCGAAGTACAGCGTTCCGTTTTATATGCTGTCGGCTTCTCTGTCCTTCTCGCTGTTGCTTTAGCTATTTTCCTCAGCAAAAATGTGATGAAACAACTGGGCACAGACCCAAGCGACCTCTCTGTTCTCGCTGAACGCGTCACCAACGGCGACTATGACATCAACGACGGAAAACCACATATCGGCGTTTACCACAACATTATCATGATGGTTGAAAAACTGAAAGAAACGCTTGAATTCTCTCAAAATATCCTTGCTTCCATGCCTATTCCCGTAGCCGTATTCGGTTCCAACAACAAACTCAAATATGCTAACCGGGAAATGATGAGCCTGCTGGAAATTTCCAAGAAAATGGAAGACTGCATCGGTGAAACTTCAGGTCAATTCATGTATCGTCAGGAAAACTTCAATACTGCAACCTGTAAAGCTATTGCAAGCAAACAAGCCGGCAAGCTTGACCTTGAATATGAAACCCACAGAGGAAATCATATCAACGTTACTACCATTGCCCAGCCTATTCTCGACCACAATAACGATGTAACGGACGTTATCAGCGTATGGCAGGACATTACGGAAACCGTGCGTCAAAACAAAATTATTGCCGACTCACACCAAAATATGCAAAATATCGCCGTTGAACTGGAACAGGTTGCCAGCATCGCTTCTTCTGCTTCTGAAGAACTTTCCGCTCAAATCGAACTTTCTGAACACGGCGCCCAAAATCAGGCTGACCGTGTAGCAACTACAGCTACTGCCCTTGAAGAAATGAATGCAACCGTTCTTGAAATTGCCCGTAATGCAGGCACAACATCTGACAGCGCTTCCAATGTTCGTGCCGAAGCTTCCGCCGGCTCCGAATCCATGCAGGAATGTGTAAAGGCTATGAACGAAGTTCGTGAAGAATCCTTGAAACTGCAATCTGAAATGGGCGTTCTTTCCGAACATGCTCAAGCCATTAACGAAATTATGAACGTGATTTCCGATATTGCCGACCAAACCAACCTGCTGGCACTCAACGCCGCTATTGAAGCTGCCCGTGCAGGTGAAGCAGGACGCGGTTTCGCCGTTGTTGCTGACGAAGTCAGAAACCTTGCTGAAAAAACCATGACCAGCACCACCGATGTTGGCAATGCAATTTCAGCCATTCAAAAATCAACTGCTGACAACACCCGCCTTGTCGTTGACGCTGTTGAAAAAATTGAAAAGGTTACTGAAATGGTAAGCCACGCAGGCGACGCTCTCCTCGGTATTGTACAGCTTGCTGATACGACTGCCGATCAGGTTCGAGCCATTGCAACCGCTTCCGAAGAACAATCCGCAACCAGCGAAGAAATCACCCAGTCTGTGGACAGTATCAATAACATTGCAAAAGAAAATGCAAACAACATGCAGGAAGCCCGCAAGGCAGTCAATGAAATGGTCAGCCAAACGCAGGTTTTGAGCCAGCTTATTGAACAGCTGCAGGGCCGCAGCACAAATGCGTAACCTTTAAAAAAGGAATAAGGGCTCTTCAAAAAACAGCCCTTATTCTCTTGTTAGAAATAAAAGCAGCTATATTTACTTGCTCTTCATTTCCTGCTTTCCTGCCCGTAAATTGCATATCCTTCAGAAATGAAGATATGACCGGCACAACGTGATAACATTATAAAGAGATGTTTATGAGATTATCAATACTGCAAAGAATGTTAACATTTATTTTACTCCCTGCAATCATTGGGCTTGTTGCTCTTACTGCTCTCAATTACTATTCGGCAGACAAAGCCCTGAACAACCAAATTAACGAAGAATTACAGCTGGTTTTGCACGGACAAAAAGTTGAACTTTCCAATACGGTTAATCTGCTCGCAAGTACCATGAACAATTTTGCCTTTGATGCTGATGTCATTGAATTTTTGCGGGCAAAAGCCAATAATGCAGACAATGAAAACAAAGAACTGGAACAAAAATTAAAAGAACGTATTTTATATCTGGTTAAAAACTATAATTTACTGCGTGACGTCGGTCTGGTAGATAAAAACGGCACAGTGCTTATTCACTCCACAGAGAGTTTTATCGGAAACAGCGCTGCTGAACGTACATATTTTAAAGCTGCCATGAAAGGGGAAGTAGCACCTGTCACCATTCAAAGCAAGGCAAACGGACGTTTATCCTCTGCTGCCGGATTTCCGGTCAAAGACGGTGACAGCATTATCGGTGTTGTCTATACCACCATGGCCCTCGAAGAAGTGGCACAAACCACAACAGATACTGTCAAAATTGCCCAAACCGGCAAATGCTTTGTATATGATAAAAACGGCAAACTGCTCATGCACCCCGATAAACAGCTTGTCGGAACAGAGGACGCAAATCAGCCCTGGCTCCAATATATGCTGTCCGAACCCGCAGGACATTATGAATTTGAACAAAATGATGTCAAAATGCAGGCATATTTTGACCGTATTCCTTTAGCTGACTGGCTTATCGTTATCAGTGTGGAAAAAAACGATATTCTTGCCCCTGTCCATGCCATGTTTATACAAAGCGTTCTGGCTGCTTTTATAACCATGCTGATTGTAGGGCTGATTATTGTCTTTGTAGCCAAAGACATTGTCAGCCTATTAAGAAAACTGGCAGGATTCATTGAAAGAATTGCCCACGGAGAACTCAATCTTCCCAAAGAGGAAGAAGAAGCCCTCATCCGCGGCGGACAACGCAGTGATGAAATCGGTACCATGGCTCGTGGAACAAAAGAAATGCTGGATGGACTGCGTCTCCTTTTAAATACGGAAGAAGCAAAAGCACAGGCAGAGGAAGCTGCAAAACAAGCAGCTCTTGCCATGGCTGAAGCACAGGAACAAAACAAAATTGCGGCTGCTCAGCGTGAAAATATGCTGACTGTAGCCCAGGAATTGGAACACATAGTCAATATCGTTTCTTCTGCTTCTGAAGAACTCTCCGCTCAAGTGGAACTCTCTGAACACGGTGCCAAAGACCAGGCTGACCGTGTCACCACAACAGCTGCTGCCCTTGAAGAAATGAATGCTACTGTTCTTGAAATTGCCCGCAACGCCGGTACAACTTCTGACAGTGCCTCCAATGTGCGTAGCGAAGCTTCTGCAGGATCAGAATCCATGCAGGAATGTGTCCATGCAATGGTTGGCGTAAAAGAAGAATCCTTGAAACTGCAAACTGAAATGGGAGTTCTTTCTAACCACGCAGAAGCTATTAACGAAATTATGAACGTGATTTCCGATATTGCCGACCAAACCAATCTCCTTGCTCTGAACGCCGCTATCGAAGCTGCCCGTGCAGGTGAAGCAGGACGAGGATTTGCGGTTGTTGCTGATGAAGTCAGAAAGCTTGCTGAAAAAACCATGACCAGCACCACTGATGTTGGCAACGCAATTTCCGCAATCCAAAAATCAACCGCTGACAATACGCGCCTTGTCGTGGAAACTGTTGCAAAAATCGAAGAAGTAACAGAAATGGTAAGCAAAGCAGGTGAGGCTCTCCTTGGTATTGTACAGCTTGCTGACACAACCGCCGATCAGGTTCGTGCCATTGCAACAGCTTCTGAAGAACAATCCGCAACCAGTGAAGAAATCACCCGATCTGTTGACAGTATCAACAATATCGCAAAAGAAAATGCAAACAACATGCAGGAAGCCCGCAAGGCAGTCAGTGAAATGGTAAACCAAACGCAGGTCTTGAGCCAGCTCATTGAAAAATTGCAGCAAAATAAGAATTAATCATTAAAATAAACAAATAAAAACCGGAAGAGCTTTTTTCTAAAAAAAGAAAAAACTCTTCTTTTTTTTTAAATACCCTATTCTCTTTTATTAAGATGCCGTTAAACAATATTGACAATTAATTTTAATTTATTAAGCTACCAGCTAAAATTACTTGTCAAATTTTTATATTGCAATATCAGAAAATTTGCTCCCGCAGAGCATTAAATAAAAAAGGATGTGCATATGAAACTTTCCAACAAATTGATTGCGTCTTTCAGCTGCCTTATAATTCTTCTGCTGATTATGTCCGGATTATCATGGCATGCCGTAACAGAATTTACAAGACAAAAAGACTTTCTTGCAAAAACAGAAGACTTTGTTTCTGATGTGCTCAGAGCCAATGGTGAAGTTTTAGCTGCTATTGCTGTGAATGATACACAGGCTGTAAACAAGGCAGCAGAAGATTTTGCAGATAATGCATCAGCCATTGAAGAACTGCTCAGCCTTGCAAACATGGAAGTAACGAAAAATCTTCTTGCAAATACCAAAGAAGAATCTGCTGTTCTGCCGCAAATTATTTATGGTTTGGGCAGTTCTTTTGACCAAATCCGTAAAATTGACGATGCTCTTGGCGTTATAGGCAGTGATATTATCAAAGAAATCGAAGCCCTTACTGCTGACGCTGTAAACCAATACAACAGCACCGGCAATGCAGATGCCTATATGCGTCTTTCCGAATTTGACTCAATGATGATGCAGATGCGTCAGGCACTGGCTAACTTCCAAATGAGCAAAACAGAAGCATCTTTAAAAAATATTCAAAACCTTATTGAAAATATGCGGGCTTTTTGTGCTGCCAACAGCGGCAACAAGACTTATGGGAATTTACTTGTAAAAGCAAGCAATTATGTAAACGAAAGCTTACCTCTTATTGAAGCTCACCAAAAATTGCAAAAAGGCATTGCAGAAGGCACTGCCCATGTGCAGAAACTCGAAGACAGCGGCAAACAATTATCTGTCATTGCCCGTCAACGTTTTGAAAACACAAAACAAAGCACCATTATGCAAATTATGACCGTTGGCGGTATTGCAATTGTTATTGCTATTTTCCTGACAATTTTCATCAGTCGCAACGTGCTCAAACAGCTTGGCGCCGACCCGCAGGACCTTTCCGATATTGCTACCCGCGTCACCAACGGCGATTATGATATTGATGACGGAAAAGCTCATGTAGGCGTATACAGCAATATTATCAGAATGGTTGAAAAATTGAAGGAAACCCTGGAATTCTCTCAAGGCATTCTTGCTTCCATGCCAATCCCTGTCGCTGTATTCGGTGCCAACAACAGACTCAAATACGCTAACCGCGAAATGATGAATCTGCTCGAAATTTCCAAAAAAATGGAAGACTGCATCGGTGAAACTTCAGGACAATTCATGTATCGTCAGGAAAACTTCAACACTGCAACCTGCAAAACTATTGCAAGCAAAGAAAAGGGTCAGCTGGACCTTGAATATGAAACCCATAAGGGCAAACATATCAACGTTTCAACCATTGCTCAGCCGCTTATTGACAGTCACAATAACGTTACCGATGTTATCAGCGTATGGCAGGATATTACCGAACGCGTACGTCAAAACAAAGTTATTGCCGAATCTCACCAAAATATGCAGAATATTGCTATGGAACTCGAACAGGTTGCAACAATTGCTTCTTCAGCTTCTGAAGAACTTTCAGCTCAAATCGAACTTTCCGAACACGGCGCTCAAGACCAGGCTGACCGTGTAGCAACCACAGCTACCGCCCTTGAAGAAATGAACGCCACTGTTCTTGAAATTGCCCGTAATGCAGGCACCACTTCCGACAGCGCTTCCAATGTGCGTACTGAAGCTACTGCCGGTTCCGAATCCATGCAGCAATGCGTAAAAGCTATGGTTGAAGTAAAAGAAGAATCCTTGAAACTGCAATCTGAAATGGGTGTTCTTTCCGAACATGCACAAGCCATTAACGAAATCATGAACGTGATTTCCGATATCGCTGACCAAACCAACCTCCTTGCACTCAACGCCGCTATTGAAGCTGCCCGTGCCGGCGAAGCAGGACGCGGTTTCGCGGTTGTTGCCGACGAAGTCAGAAACCTTGCTGAAAAAACCATGACCAGCACCACAGACGTTGGCAATGCAATTTCAGCCATTCAAAAGTCTACAGCAGATAATACACGCCTTGTCGTCGACGCTGTCGAAAAAATTGAAAAGGTTACCGAAATGGTAAGTCAGGCAGGAGAAGCTCTCCTCGGTATTGTTCAGCTTGCCGATACAACCGCCGACCAGGTTCGTGCTATTGCAACAGCTTCTGAAGAACAATCTGCAACCAGTGAAGAAATCACCCAGTCTGTTGACAGTATCAACAATATTGCAAAAGAAAACGCAAACAACATGCAGGAAGCCCGTAAGGCTGTTGAAGAAATGGTCAACCAAACCCATGTTCTCAGCCAGCTTATTGAACAGCTGCAAGCATCAAACAAAGAATAACATCTAACATATAACTAAACAAAAAAGGCTTTTCCGTAAGAGAAAGCCTTTTTTCATTTAAAAATTTTCCTTAAAAACTGTTAGAGCATTTCCTGATAACATCAGAGCATTTCCGGAAATAATTGCAACAATTTTTTATAAAAAAGATTAAAAAGTTTTGTAAAGGGGTGCAGGGGAAGAAACTTTTTCGCTTTAGCTGTTAGCGAATTTATGAGCTTTACAGATAAAGACAGCAGAGATAAAA
>CAOMFZ010000012.1 GCA_948482415.1 uncultured Mailhella sp. | reverse complement strand
CTTTCTTTCCAAATCTTATTGACTTCAGAAATAAGACCTTCTTCAATATTAGTAGCAGAATTTGCATATAAAACATTGCTTGCATCTAAAATGAGGTCATAGCCATTTGCTTTTGCATAGTTTTCACAAGCTTTGCCAAGGATTTCCAAGACTTGTTGGTTGATCTTCTGTTCTACAGGAGCAGCCTTCTTGGTAAATTCCTGACGGCGGCTTTCAAGAGCGCGGGCTTCTTTTTCCAATTCCTGACCTTTTTGCTGGCGGGCAGAATCAGAAAGGGCGCTTGCCTGTTTTTGGAATTCTTCAGCCTTTTTTTGGAAAGCTTTTACATCTTTTTCTAATTTTTCTTTTTCTTTTCCGAATTTAGAGTCAAGATATTTGGTTTTAGCGTCATGAAGACTGCTTTTGTCTGCAACTTGCATGAGAGGAGCAATAGCAACGTTTGAAGCTGCCTGAGCCGTGGTAACAGCAGCAAAAACAAGAGCTAATGCCAAAATGAATGAACGAAACATAGGTTTCTCCTTAGGTAGAATTTATGGTTATATTACTCTTTATTTAAAAAATTGCAAGCAAGGCAATATGCAGCAGTAAGAGAGAATAATTCCATAAAAATTTTATGAAAGGCGCCCTTTGAAATCTTCATAGCCAAAATGTTTGAGGTCAAGCACTGCATTGGTTCTGCTGTCCCACAGAGCAATGGAGGGCAGACGCAGACCGTTGAAAGTAGTTGTTTTGACCATGCTGTAAATTGCCATGTCTTCAAAAATAAGTTTATCGCCGTCCTGCAAAGGCTTATCAAAGGAATAAATGCCAATGACGTCGCCGGCAAGGCAGGATTTTCCTCCAAGGCGATAACTGTATTTCTTTTCGTTTTCTTCTCCTGAGCCTGTAATAACTGGGCGATAGGGCATTTCCAAAACATCGGGCATATGGCAGGAAGCAGAGGTATCTAAAATTGCCATGGGCATATCAGCCTCGATGACGTCCAGTACTGTGCTGATAAGATAGCCGGCTTTGAGGGCAACGGCTTCTCCGGGTTCCAGATAAATTTGCACGGGATATTTTGCTTTGACGCGGTTTATACAATCACAAAGCAAGTCAAGGTCATAATCCTCACGGGTAATATGGTGGCCGCCGCCAAAATTTACCCAGGAAACACGTTCCAGCATAAAAGCAAATTTTTCTTCTACAACGCACAGAGTCCTGTCAAGGGCATCAGAGTTTTGTTCGCATAAGGTATGAAAATGCAGGCCTGTAATGCCGTCAAAGAGTTCCTCAAGATTTTCATCTGCAAAATCTTTTAAGCGTATGCCAAGACGGGAGCTTTTGTCGCAGGGGTCATAAATAGGGACAGCCCCTTCGGAATGTTCGGGGTTTATCCGTAAGCCGCAGAGCACTTTTTTCTCATGCCGCATATTATATTCCATAATCATGGGGCGAAATTTTTTCCATTGCTGAATGGAATTAAAGGTGATGTGGTCGCAAAGGGTGAGCAGTTCCTGCATATCAGAAGTACTGAAGCCCGCGGCAAAGGCATGGACTTCGCCTTTGAATTCTTCTCTGGAAAGTCTTGCTTCGTCCACAGAACTGGCACAGGCACCATGGAGCGTGCCCTGCATGGTTCCGGATAAATACGGAAAGCTTTTCCACTGGGCAAAACCTTTGAGGGCGAGCAAAATTTTTGCCTGTGTTTTTTCCTGGACTGTATTTAGTATGCGCATATTTTCAGTAAGTTTTGCAAGGTCAGTCACAAAACAGGGAGAGGGAAAATCGGCTGGGTTCAAATTGTGAGGATAGTACATAATTTTTCCTGATTAGGTATGAATAGAAAGAAAACTTTAGCAAGAGCAGAGTATTCTGGCAAGGAAAACTTTAGCGAAAAAACACAGCTAAAGAGAGGATAAGGAAAATTTTACAGCCAAAGCAGAGAGGGAAAATTTGACTTTATGCCCAGTATCTTTTATAAATCTTCTGTTAAGCCAATGGCATGGAAATTGGCTGAACTGCAAAGCTGAAGTGCAAACTGGTTGAATTATGAAAAATGCTTCTTTTTATGCCGGATTAAAATTGGGCTTGCCTATTATGATAGGCTATATTCCTTTGGGCTTTGCCTTTGGGGTCTTGGCTGTCAAAAGCGGTATCAGTGCCTTTTGGGCAACTATGCTTTCTATTTTTGTTTTTGCAGGAGCAGGGCAGTTTATTGCTGCAAGCATGCTGGGAGCAGGGGCGTCAATTTTATCCATTGGGGCAGCGAATTTTTTGGTTAATCTGCGCCATGTGCTGATGAGTGCTGCTCTTGTAACTCCTTGGAAACATATTCCTTTTTCATGGAAAATGTTTTTATCCTTTTTTCAGACCGATGAAATTTTTGCCGCCAATATTTCCCATTATAAACAGGGCAATGATGTAACCATTTGTCAGATTTTGACTTTGGCTCTGGTGGCCCATTCAGGCTGGATTATCGGCACATTTTTGGGAGCTGTTTCCGGCGGGCTGATTACCAATGTGGAAGTCTGGGGTCTCGACTTCGCGCTTCCTGCCATGTTTACGGCTTTGCTTGTGCCTTTGCTCATTGATAAAATTCAAATAATTGTGTGTTTGGCTGCCACAGTTTTTTCTTTGTGTTTCATGCAGCTTGGTTTTGATCGCTGGAGTATTATTCTTGCCACGCTTTTAAGTGCCAGCGTTGGTTTATGGATAACATTGCAGCGTGAGAAAAATAAATAATTATTACGGATCAGGAAGAGAGAAAAATGGATTTTTTTGACGGTGCGTATTTATTGGGAATTATGATGATTGGGGTATATATTCCCCGTCTGCTTCCTATGGGCTTGCTGGCAAAGCGCAATATCAGCAAAAATTTTCAGATTTGGCTTTCCTTTATTCCCGTGGCGATTTTATCCGCACTCTTAGCGCCTGAAATTTTTATGAAAAACGGCGAACTGTATCTTGCAAAAGAAAATCTTTTTTTAATGGCATTTGCGCCTGTGCTTCTGGTGGCGTATTTGACGAAAAATTTATTTGCAACCTTGCTGGTGGGTATGATTTTAGTTGCAGGTATGCGGTATTTTCATATTTTCATATAATGATGATGAGGCTGTAATGATAAAACGAATTGTAATTTTATCTTTATGCATGATTTTCTTAACCTCTTGTATTCAAATAGGAAATGTGTCGCTGCCTGTTTTTTCAGGTTCCGGTTCCGGCACAGCTGCAAAGCAATATGCACACCCGGCAAAAACACGCTTTTCTGACAATGATTTGAATAGTTACAGAAAATCAGGAACGTATTACAAAAATTTAAATACACAGCGAAACAGCGGTCTGCCCAAGGGAAAACCGTATACTGTGCTGGGCAAAACCTATGTTCCCTATGCATCTGCCGAGGGTTTTGAAGAAATCGGGATTGCTTCCTGGTATGGCCCCGGTTTTCATGGCAAAAAGACTTCCAACGGTGAAGTTTTTAATACTTATGGAATGACAGCCGCCCATAAGTTTTTGCCTTTCAATACCAATATACAGGTTACCAATCTTGAAAACGGGAAGTCCTGTGTCGTGCGTATCAATGACAGAGGACCTTTTGTTGATGACAGAATTATTGACTTATCCCAGGCGGCTGCTCAGCAGCTTGGCATGATAAAAAACGGAACAGCCAAGGTTCATTTGGTCTATCTTGACAGTGACGGCAAAAATTCTTCTGCTCTGAAAAAGAAAACTGCCGACGGCGGATTATTTGACATTCTTTTTGGCAGTAACAGCTCAAAAAAAACTTCTGACGAAGATCAAAGCGTGAGTGCGGCGCTTGCTTCTCTTGCCGGCGGCACTTTGGCTGCGGGAAATGCAGGTTTTTCCAATAATCAGTCCATGGCAGAAGTAAAGCCTGTGTATGTGAATACGGCAAAAAAAGATCCAAAATCTTTGCTTCAAACGCTTGCTTCAAAAATCTATTTGCATCTGGCTGTTTTTGACAAGCAAAATGTTGCCAAAAATCTTGTGCAGGAACTGCAAAAACGCAATATTCCTGCTGCTGTGTTTAATGATAACGGTTTTTATTCTGTTCATGCCGGACCTTTTCAAAATACGGAAACGGCAGAGCAGGTTCAGCAATATTTAAAAAAGAATTTTCCCAAATCCTATTTAGTTGTACGGTAGGTGAGTATGCAAAATAATCAGGAAGAACAAAGTGTCCGTGTACGGCGCTTAAAAGTGACGTGTATAAATTCCAAATATGCACAATATATACAGAAATTATATCCGGAACTTATCGTCGTTCCCTTTGGCACAGCGCTGAAATATAAAAAAGATATTGACGCTTTTATTACGGTTAAAGGGCGCTGGGCGTTTCTTGCCCGTTTTCTGAAAATGCCCGTTTGGAATATTCGGGATGGCGTGTACAAGCTTCCCGGGGTTTTGCCCGCTTCTTTTATTTTAGAGAAAAAGGGGTCATTTTTAGATGCCCGCACTGAATCAGACTGGGAAGACTGCGTCAGGGCAGCACCCAGTTTGCTGAATATTTTTAAGAAATTCTCCATCAATGAAGAGGAAGATATTGCAAAATATTCTTCCATGACCGGAGAAGATACACAGCTCACTGCGTATGCAAAGCGTTTTCTTTCTCTTTTGCCCATTTCATTCCCTGCACTCAGCCCCTATGGCATGGATGATGTAAAAGAAATTTTGGGCGAAGTTATCAATCAAAAAATAGGCATTGAGCGCTATGTTTTGGACGCTTCCCCCTATAAGCTTTTTACTCCCGGCGGCAGAAAACGTGTTGTTATTATTGAGCAGGCACGCAAAACCAAACAGGAATTAAAAAAAGTTTTTGCCACAGAGCAGAGTTTTATCCAAATGGTGCTTGATGCCAAAGAACAGCATCCAGGAGCAGCCTTCTTTTTATTGCAGCCCCCTTCTGTTTTACAGGGTAAGAAAAAAGGCTATTTGAAAAAATTTGCGCTGGAAAACGGCATACAAATAATTTCTGAGCAGGTTTCTACTTTTTCCATTTTGGCACAGGCTGATGAAGTATATACCGTGAGTGCAAGAATTGGCTTTGACGCCGTACTTCTTGGTAAAACAGTCCATTGCTACGGCATGCCTTTTTATGCCGGCTGGGGACTGACCAGGGATAAAGTCGCCTGTTCACGACGCAATATCAAAGTTAAAAAAGAAGAATTATTTGCGGCGCTTTGCCTTTTCTTTACCCGCTATCTGCATCCTATTACGGGCGAGCCGTCTCACTTTCAGGCTTTTGTGCGCTTGATTTTACTGCAGGTACCGCAGCTTTTTGAAAATAAACGTTTCATTGCCTGCATTAATTTTGATGAGCGGCAAAAAAACTTTTTTGCTAAAATGTACAAACATGCCAACATTCATTTTATGAAAGAACAGCAAGGCATTGAGGCAGCCTATAATAACAGGGGCATGGTTTATACTGCCCTTGAGCCCAATGAAGAACTTAGAAAAAACTGCGGCAATATTCCGCTTGTCTATGTTCGTCCAGGAGCATTTGACCGTCTCTATAATCAGGAAAAACTGGTTTCATTCTGTTTTGAGGGCGGACCCTATCCGCCGCTGGAAAAGATTTTGCAAATCAAACCCATGACTGAAAATGATTTGCTGCGGGCGCGTCTGCTCCGTCAATTTTTACTGGAATTGTCTTCTTTCCGTGAGCATTATGACTATGAAAATGTCAATGAGGGGCAAGATGTTATTGTTATTATCGGCAATGCTGATATTGCACCCCATGAACTGCCTGAAAGTTCACAGTTGCAGGACGGCAAAGGAAATTTGGATAAAAAGGGCAGAGCCTACCACTCTTTTTCCCTGCCTTTATCTGATGACGGCAAACTTATTGAATATATCCGCAAACAGCGTCCTGATGCTTATATCATTTATTGTCTGCAAAATAATAATACCAAGGTGGCAGTCGAAATTTTGGATTTGGCTGATGAGCTTATGCCTTTTGCACGTCCGTCTGATTTTGTGCCATTGGAAATGCTGGGCTTTACGGAAAATCCCTGCGGAACTTCGGGAAATAATTCAGATGATGATTTTGAGTGCATGCCCATTGAAGCTGTTGATGACATTGATATTTCCCATTGGGATAAGAAACAGGTCGCAGCAAAGCGTCTTATGGCAAAGGCTTCTGCCATGACCAAGGCAAAAAATGTTTTTTGTAAATTGAATAATTATCCTATTACCCATGTGCAGGGACATAAGCTTGAAATCCATACCTATGACTCTCACCTCGGCATTGACGCGCTGGCTATTCCTTTGGAAGTCTATACTTACGGCTGGCCCTATTATGGAGGCTGGGGGCTGACGCATGATGCGGCACAGTATTCTCTGCGCAAGAGAAAACTCAATTTTGAGCAAATTCTGGCAGGGGCATTTATTACCCAACCCCGTTATTTTGATACGGAAAATAAAATTTACTGTGAATCCGAAAACGCGCCGTTTTTGTTTGGCAGATAAGGGCGAAATTCAGTATAAGGCATATGCGTGTTGTGTGGGCTTGACTTATGCTTTTGATAACGGTACTATTCTGCTAAGTATTTAAAGGAGTATGATATGGCTAATACACTTTATATCAGTGCAACTGCAGAACGATCAGGGAAATCTGCAATTACATTAGGACTTATGCGTTTGCTTATCGGACGTGTGGGCAAAGTTGGCTTTTTCCGCCCGATTATTGAAGATTCCACAGGCTTTGACCATGAATTACAGCTGATAAGCGAATATTTTGGCTTGAATTTACCTCAGGAACAATGCTATGCATTTACGCTGGAAGAAGCTCGCCGTCTTATCAATTCAGGACAAGTGAGCCAATTAATGGATAAAATCCTGGAAACTTATAATAAACTTGCCGGTCAATATGATTTTATCCTTTGTCAGGGCACGGACTTTTTGGGAAAACACGGTGCATTTGAACTTGAACTCAATGCTGATATTGTTTCTTCTCTTGGTGTGCCTGTTTTGCTCGTCCATCCGAGCATTAACAATAATGCTGAGGAAATTCGTTCCTCTGCCATTTCTGCTGTTGATGTTTTTTCACAGCGGGGCATTGAAATTGCCGCTCTTGTTGTGAACAGAGTTGACGCAGATCTTGTTGATATTGATACCCTGAAAAATGAAATTTCAGATCAGGTTACACAGAAAAATGCTAAAAACCCTTTAGTATATTTTATTCCTGAAAATAATATTTTAGGCCGCCCGTCTCTTCGTGATGTGGCAAAAAGTTTTAATGCGGAAGTGCTTTTCTGCGAACAAAACCTTGTTGATTATCACGTTGATGACTATTTGGTCGCCGCCATGTATTTGGGTAATTTCCTCAACTTTTTACAGGAAGGCAACCTTGTTGTTACTCCGGGTGACCGTGATGACGTGCTTTTGGGCTCAATTATCGCAAGCATGTCAAAATCCTATCCAAGCATAAGCGGTATTTTGCTGACAGGCGGTTTGAAACCTTCTCCTTCCATTCTTCGTCTTGTAGAAGGTATGAGAAATATGTCCATTCCTGTGCTTGCCGTAAAAACAAATACGACGGAAACCATTGAAAACCTGAAAAACCTGCGTGACAGAATTGCGCCTGACGATACCAGAAAAGTGCATACTGCGCTTGGCAACTTTGACCGCTACATTGATTCTGATGAACTTGCAAAACGTATCGTGGATGAAAATACCAGCCGTATGACGCCTCGTATGTTTGAATACAAACTCATGGAACAAGCTCGTAAACATCCTATGCGCATAGTTTTGCCGGAAGGTACAGAAGACAGAATTCTCCGTGCTGCTGAAGCTCTTTATGCCCGTCAGACTGCGAAAATTATTTTGCTGGGTGATGTTGAAGCTATTATGCAAAAGGCAAGAAGCATGTCCATTAGCCTGGACGGTATTGAAATTATCAATCCTGCTCAATCACCAAAATTACAGGAATACGCCGAAACCTATGCCGAGCTTCGCAAGAAGAAAGGTATCAGCCTTGAAGAAGCCCAGGACCGCATGCTTGATCCGACCTATTTTGGTACCATGATGGTATACAAAGACGATGCGGACGGCTTGGTTTCCGGGGCTGTAAACACCACTGCAAACACTGTGCGCCCTGCTTTGGAATTTATCAAAACAAAACCGGGATTTTCCATTGTTTCCAGTACTTTCCTTATGTGCCTGAAAGACAGAGTGCTTGCCTTTGGTGACTGTGCAATCAACCCGGACCCAACAGCAGAGCAGCTCGCCGATATTGCGATTACATCTTCTGAAACCGCAAGAATTTTTGGCGTTGAACCTCGCGTTGCAATGCTTTCTTACTCAACAGGTGCATCAGGCAAGGGTGAAGACGTTGACAAGGTAAAAGAAGCAACAGCTATTGCCCATGAAAGAGCTCCGGAACTTATGCTCGAAGGTCCATTGCAGTACGACGCAGCGATTGACCCGGAAGTTGCAAAGACGAAAATGCCAAACAGCCCTGTAGCAGGTAAGGCAACTGTCTTTATTTTCCCTGACCTCAACACCGGCAATAACACTTACAAGGCAGTACAAAGAGCTGCTGACGCCATTGCAATCGGTCCTATTCTCCAAGGTTTGAAGAAACCTGTGAACGACCTTTCCCGTGGCTGCAACGTCCCTGATATTATCAATACTGTTGCAATTACCGCAATCCAGGCTCAGGCAGAAAAGGGATTAATCTAGTTATTTTGCATAACGATTATTCTTGATGTAAAAAAAATGCCCCGGAAACGGGGCATTTTTTCGTTGTTACTCTAACATAAAAAACTCCCTAAGTTTCCTTAGAGAGTTTTTTTATGTAAATATACGGAAAATTTTTAGCTGGTGGATGGTGAGAGGCTCGAACTCCCGACCCTCGGTGTGTAAAACCGATGCTCTACCAACTGAGCTAACCATCCGTTGTTTTGTTTTTATATAGAGAACATTTTGTATTGTCAAGGAAAATTTAAGAAAATTTTGGGAAAAATTCAGAGCACAAAAAAAGCCCCGATAACGGGGCTTTCTGTTATGTATTTTTATTGATATTTTTACTTTCTTTCGCCGAAAAGTCTGAGCAAATAGAGGAAGAGGTTGATAAAATCAAGATAAAGGGTCATAGCTCCAAGAAGTGCACCGCGGCGGATAGCCACAGCATCGTCCAAAGGAGCGGTTTCGCCCATTTGTTTAAGTTTTTGGGTATCATAGGCAGTCAGCCCAATAAACACGATAACACCCACAATACTGATCACGAAATCCATGGCAGAACTTTTCATAAAAATATTGACAACCATGGCGAGGATAAGTCCCCAAAGTCCCATAATACAGAAAGAGCCAATGCTGGTGAGGTCTTTCTGGGTTTTCATGCCGTAAAGACTCATGCCGCCAAATGTACCCGCAGTAATAATAAAGGTTTTGGCAATGGAAGCGTCCGTATAGACAAGGGCAACAGGAGCCAGGAAAACGCCGTTCAGCACTGCATAAACAAGGAAAAGGCTTGTTGCAACAGCAGGGGATAATTTATGCATGGCAAAGGACAGGTACATTACAATCCCGATAATGCCGACAATAAGAATAATCGGTGTATAACCCGTGAAAGCAGCCATTAAAATTGTTTCGTTGTTGACGGTAATGAATGCAGCAAAAGCAGTGACAAGCAAAGCAACAGTCATCCATAAATAGACTTGCTGCATGAAAACCGCCACACCGGACCGGCTTGCTGCCATGCTTTGGGTTTGATTATATTCCATTTTATTTCCTCCGAAATTTGAATATAAATAGTATAAGCACGAATTGCAGATTAGGCAAGTGCAGACGTCAGCATAATATTGGGGCGTAATTAACCAAGATAATTTTTTAAGCCTGTATTGATTGCTTTTGCCATGAGTTCATTGCCTTTTTCGCTTGGGTGTACGCCGTCTTTAAGGTCTGCAATAAATTCCTGATTGTGCAGTTTTGGAAAAATATTTATGTATGGTACAGCATTTTCAGCACAAATTTTTTCCTGCACGCTGATAAGTTCCTGTAAACGCTGATTTTGTTCTTCATTGGCAACAGGGCTTGGGCTTATGGCAATGATTTGTCCTTTTGCCTTTGCTTTTTGAATAAGGCTTGTATAATTGTCTTTGCTTTCGGTGGGAGTGCAATAGGGGGTATCAGTAAATTTCATGGTATCCACAACGCCGCACATGAGGAAGAATACAGGTGTACTGCCGGGCAAGTTCCGGGCAGAAAATTCATTGTCAAAACGGGCAAGAATTTCTCCGGAAGAGTTTTTGCAGGCACCTAAATTATAAAATTTGGTGGGAGGCACGGAGAATTTTTCCTGCAGATTATCAAGGATTAATTGATAGAAACTGTTTTTAGGCAGGACATTGACGCCAAGGGTAATGGAGTCGCCGAAAAAATAAAAAATATGCATGATGAGTTCCTTTTGTTATATGAAAAAAGCACTCAAATGAGTGCTTTTTGTTCTTTATTATGCCAGTCTTTCACTCCGCATGTGCAGAAGATAGACTGTAACAATCAATGTTAATAATGCACCGCCGAGGCTCAGCCAGATATTGGCATCTGTGAAGCCGGCAATAATATAACCCACTAAGCTGCAGCTTGCAACGATAATCGCATAGCCCAGCTGCGTGGAGACGTGCTGGACGTGGTTGCAGCCTGCCCCCGCACTGGAAAGAATGGTGGTATCAGAAATTGGGGAGCAGTGGTCACCAAATACAGAACCTGCCAAGGTTGCAGAAAGACATACGGTGATAATTTCCGGATTGATAGCCTGTGCAACAGGAACAACGATTGGGATCAAAATACCAAATGTACCCCATGCAGTACCGGTTGAGAAGCTTAAGAAACCTGCAACAATAAAGATAAAAGCAGGCAGGAAACCGGCAGTTGCGCCGCCGTCCGCTTCAAACAATGTCTTTACAAATTCAGGGGTTTGCAGGAGGTTACGGCAAACACCGCTGATTGTCCATGCAAGTACCAAAATCATATTTGCAGGAAGCATTGCTTTCATACCTTCCACAGCACCGTCCATGAATGCATGTAAAGTCAGAAGACGGCGGGGAATAAAGAGGAAAAATGCAACGGTCAGCGCGCCAAAGCTGCCCCAAACAAGGGAAGGAGCCGCGGAGCAGTTACCAAATGCAGCACCTAAAGTATGGTATTCGGGGTCATCGCCAAAGTAGCCGCCGCTGTAAAGAAGGGCGAGTGTTGCAAAAATAATCAGGCTGACGATAGGAATAATCATATCGTAAATGGTGCCGTTTTTTGAAGCATTAAGCTGATGATTTTGGCTTTCGCTGTCGTCGATAATGCCTTCTTCTTTTGCTTGTTTTTCAGCCTTGTACATAGGACCAAAATCAAGGTTGCCGACGCAGACAAGGAATACCATGGTCAGGGCTAAAATAGCATAGAAGTTATAAGGAATAGTAGAAACGAATGCCGCAAAATCACTGTCAAAAGCTCCGGTTGCCTTGAGGTTGCTGCCAACAGCCGCAGCCCAGCTGGAGATAGGAGCAATAATACAAATAGGAGCAGCAGTGGAGTCAATAATATAGGCTAATTTCGCACGGGAAATTTTATAGGTATCTGTTACAGGCCGCATAACAGTACCGACAGTGAGACAGTTGAAGTAGTCGTCAATAAAAATTGAAGCGCCTAAACCGCCGGTGGAGAGCATGGCAGCTTTTCTGCTTTTAATACGTTTTGTTGCCCAAATGCCATAAGCTTTTGTTCCGCCGGCAAGAGAAATAACATAAACAAGCGCACCCAGCAAACTGCAGAAAAGAATGATATTGAAATCAACTTTGTCTGACATGGTTTGGAATGTTACATCAATGGTGCGAATTAATACATCATTTGCTTCTGTGCCAATGGCATAAATAAGTGTTCCGCTCAAAATACCAAGAAGCAGGGATGAAAAAACTTCTTTGGTAATAAGTGCAAGCACAATTGCTAAAACAGGGGGGACAATAGAAAGCCACCCAGCATAATATGGATCCATAACTGCCTCTCTCAAAAAAATATCATACTAAGAACATGCTCTTTGCAAAGCACATATTTAACTTAGTGTATAATGGGAGAGACTGTATATTAAATAGCTAATTTTGTACATAGATTTTTTACAGAATTAAAATTTTTCTCCTAACCTCTATGAATAAATTGAAAAAATAAAATACAAAAAAGTATATTAAGTGATATTTTATTTAAAGGATAGATTATCCAGAAGCGGTAAGAGTTTATCGTAATACTTTTCTTGTTTGTTTTTCAATTTATTTAAAAGAGAGGGGCTGATTATGGATTTTAAACATGGCTGACTGAAAAGCAGAGTTAAAATTTGGTAGGTAAGAAATTTTAATGTTACTGCGGCAAGCTTTTGGGAGGGGTAATTTTCTTTTAATGGAGTAGAATGTAAATATGCATTAAAATCAAAACGGTGTGTTAATACTGTGTTAAAAAGAATATAAAGAGATACCAGCGTATTAGGATCTCTGTGATTCATCCACATGATTGTATTTTTTTCTTGCTTGTTACAATATGCATACAGTTTATCATTAAAGAAACAAGAAGAGAAATTTTTGATTTCTTTTGAATTAAATAAAGCAGACAAAATTGATTGCGGTGTTTGAGAAAAGTTTTCATTTTCAGGTTCAGGAATAACTCGTTCTCCCATGTCAATGATGAAATTATCTTTAATTTCAATTTGTTTTGGATATTTTTTTTGTATTTCATCTGCTTGTTTTATAACAGCTTCCTGGATTTGCTCTCTGTCAAAGGGAATATCAATAACACCAGGCATATAACGTTGATAGATAATGGAAAATAATAATAAGTCGTTCTGGCAGTTACTTTCTGTATTGATTAATTGTAAGTGAGGATCTGTAAAAGGATTGATAGAAAAACTGTTTTTAAGAAGAAAAAGAGCCATGGCTTTACCTGCATGCATTTTATTTCGTGTATAAGCATAGAGCTCACTTCCAGGATTTTCATTTGTAATTTGTTTTAAATAGTTGAAACTTTCTTCGATTATTTCTGTTTGATAATTCCTTGAAATTTCCATAGTTGGCTCAGTCCAAATATATTTTTTCATAAAATTTTCTTGTGTATGTGTATCAGCCCAGGTATTACGCAGAGCTTCGCCCCCAAGTCCGCCAAAACAAAAACTTGGTTTTGTAAAATAAGAATTTAAAAAATAAAATTCTTTATGTATACCTAACTGCATCATAAAAATGAGCATAATGTCTAATTCACTTGAAAATTTGTTTTGAGCTGTAGTATTTTCTTTATTGTTTAATTGAAAATGATATTGTTTGGCAATTTGACTTGCAATGTTATAATCTGCTTTTCTTTCAGCACTTTGGTCTTCTGATGTTCCAACATTTATTTTTGATAATAAATTTAAATGATAAAATAATGTTAAAACAGCTCGAGAATCTTTCCCACCTGATAACGTTGTTTCAACATTAATATCAGCATGATAAAGGGATTGAATTAAACTGCAATACTTGGAAAACCATGTATCCAAAATTTCAAAACTTTCTTTACTGTCAATGGGGTATAGATGCTTTTGCAGTTTATCACGTTTAAAATCTATGGCAGCAGTATTGGTATCAATAATAACTTGTATGTCTTTATCAAGCTGACTTATTTCTTTAATAGGAGTTCGCGTTATAGAAAGAGAAGTTAAAACTTGAACCATAAGATACTTTAAATAGGAAACATCTATTGTTAATATTTTATTTTGGACTAAGTAGAGAACCAGATAAAAGAAAGAATTGGAAAGAGCAAAATAATTGTCGTTTTTATATAAAAACAGTCCGTAACTGCCAAGAGCATCTTGTTCAATAATAAGCGTATTATTTTCTTTTAATATATTAACATAGGTTCCGTATTCTTTTTTTTCGATATGTTTATTATAATTTTTTTTAAATGCTGTGATAGCATTATCTTGTAAAACAAAACCATACAGTTTGCTTTCAATATTTTTGCAGTTATTGGAATCAATAACAAAGAAATTATCATCAATGAAATCCTGATATTTTTTATTATAATACATACTGAACCAGCCTAAAAATAATTAATTTTTAGGGTAGCCTACAATATATATATATATAAGTCAATAAAGCCGGCGGAGCACTTTGTTTTGGCTGGACGCATATTTTTGGCATGGTATTTGCTTTATTATGGGCAAAGGAGTTTGCTATGCAATTTATGCCTACAACATTTGATACCGTAAATAACGATGCAGCGTATACTGATTATCTTCCGCAAGAAAATGTAATTTCTAATTTTTCCAATGAATTAGATACTGCCATGGCAGAAGCTCAATATGAAAATAACATGCCCATGGATAAGGAAAGTGAAGATAAGGTATTTGATAAGGAAGCGGAAAATTCTTCTCCTTATACTGACCGTGCGGAAATTTATTCCTTTTTTGTGCCTCAGGAACCGCGTTTCAATACAGAAGAATTATCAAAGCTGGCAAAGGCATTTCAAAATGA
Source organism: uncultured Mailhella sp. (assembly GCA_948482415.1). Lineage (GTDB taxonomy): Bacteria > Desulfobacterota > Desulfovibrionia > Desulfovibrionales > Desulfovibrionaceae > Taurinivorans. The sequence goes on along the minus strand of CAOMFZ010000012.1, from coordinate 5,805 downwards.
CGATATTTGCATAGAAGCGCAGAATGCGTTGGCAAGTCTTATGAATACGCCAACGGGTCCAACCTTGAAGGATTTGCTTTCAACCCTTACTTCCAGTATCAAGGGCGGCAATGTCGCATTAGATACCAATGAAATAGCATATTTACAAAATCTGGCAGGCAGAGCAAATCCCGGTCAGCCAACCATGCTTTATGACAGTATCCGTTATAAGGACGCTCTTTCCGGCATGACGGCATTAATTTCTGCTTTGAAGCAAAATCCTACTACTTTATCTCAAGATGAATTATCTGCAATAACCAAGTCTTTTAATCTTTCAGAAGATATGCAGAAGGGCATGCAAAAGACCCTTGCGCAATTTGACAAGAACAGTCCTTTATCTGCTGCACAAGTGGACGCAGTTTTTGATGAAGCCAAGACTTTTTTACAGAGCAAGAATGACGAATTTACCAAGATGAAGAAGAGCCTGGAACAAAATCTGAAGGCTTTGTATGAATCAGCACAAAAGCGTGAAGAAAGCGACCGCCGTGCATTAATGCAGCAAAATAAGGATGTTATGTATTCCAAGGCTGTAATTGAAGATACGGTTGTAACCAAGGTTCTCGGTGAAGATTTGAACCGCAGTACGGTCAACGGCAAGAAGCTTGAAGAAAAAGAAGGACAAAACAAGTCTGCCAAGGCTCAAACTTCTGCAAGTGAAGCAGCAGACAAGAATATTACGACAAAGCAGGCAAATACACTTTCAAATCAAGATGTTCTTTCTGAAACAAAGCAAGACGAAAATACCCTGATTGCCGATAAGGTTCTTGATGAACGCACTGCCAATACAAGAGCTGAAGAAAAGTTCTTTGCTGATAAGGAAGAAGTAAGCACGCAGGAAAAGGAACAGCTGGAACGTTTTGGTCTTAATAAAAATACTGTGCATGATAATACCCAAAACAGCAAGGAAGATTTGTCCCGTGATTCTTATTCCGACAGCAGAAATGAAGAACGCCGTGAACAATCCGCCGCAAGTATGGCAGGTGCCATGGGCGTACAGGCAGGAGCAAGCTTCGATACCGCTCAAACCAATTTCGCAGAAAATCTTGAAAATATTCGTTCTCAAGTGCAGGATACCGTGCTGACCATGATGAAGAACGGCACAAAGCGTCTGGAAGTCTCTTTAAATCCTTTGGAACTTGGACAAATGGCAGTCGTGCTCACCATGAAGAATGGGGAAGTTAATGCCGTTATCCAGGCTGACAAGGCAGAAAGTGCCTCTCTCATTAATCAGCAGCTCGACACTATCCGCGCAGAGCTGGAACATCAAGGTTTTAAGGTTGAAAACATTGAAGTTGAAGTGGGTCTTTCCGATAATTTCAGCAATCAGACAGCGCAAAACTGGGAAGGCATGCAGCAGCATAACAACGAACAAACTTTTAGAGAAAATCTTCAAAATCTCAATTACTTACGCGCATTATCCAGAAAGAATTCTTCATCAGACATGAATATTGAAAATTCTTTGGCACATAATATGCATATCACAGGTAGTATAGTGGCCGGAAAGGAAAATAGTTCCCTGCAGGGCCTTCACATTATTGCCTAGTGAGAGTATAGTATGAGTAGTGTATCTAATACAGCATTAGATAGTGCATATAACAGTTCAGGTTCCACAACAAAGACAACCGGTAATTCAGAGCTCGACAGAGACGCGTTCCTGATGCTGCTTGTTACCCAATTCCAATATCAAGACCCGCTGAACCCAATGGAAGATAAGGAATTTATTGCTCAGCTGGCACAATTCTCTGCATTGGAACAATCCATGCAAATGAATGAAAGCATTACCAGCCTGACCGAAGAAGTCGCAAGACAAACTTCTATCAATATTACCAACTACATCGGCAAGGAAGTTTCTGCCCGCGGTTATGGTATCAGCAAGTCCGGTTCCGATGTTTCTGTTATTCAGTTTGCAGGCGCAGAAGAAATGGCGTCCTGTTCTATCAATATTTTGGACGCATCAGGTACAATCGTCCGTACAGTAAATTTAGGCTCACAATCTTCCGGTATTCATGATTTTGTATGGGACGGCAAGAAGACTGACGGTTCAGAAGCTCCTGACGGTACCTATACGGTTGCTCTTTCCGGCAAGAACAGTGACGGAGAAATGGTATATATTGATACGTCTGTTTCCGGCCGTGTTACCGGTACCAGTTCTTATAATGGTGAATATTACTTAAGCCTTACCGGCGGCAGAACTGTTCTTCTCAGCAACGTTCGTGAAGTTCTGGAAGCGCAAACCACTAATTCTGCAACGCAGGGCACTGAATATGTCGGCACTGACGGTGATGATTATATTGCCGGCGAAGACGGTGCTGCTGATACGATTTCTGCCGGAGCAGGCAATGATATTGTTGTTCATGACCCTGTTGATAATATGATTGACGGCGGCGAAGGTTTTGACTTCCTTATTGCCGGCAACGGTGATTTACAAAAGAATTATAAGAATTTTGAAGCTATTGTCCGCGGTGCCGACGCCGGCGGTATTCAAAGTCTGTCATCTCTTGAAAAGTACGGCGTAACCATTACTGACGGCAAGCTTGATATGACAACTGCAGCCTGGCAAAACAACTGGAGCAAGGCAGGCGATAATCAATGGTCATACACAGGCGGCAAGAAGCTCTCTATTGAAATTTTGGATACCTCAAAGGTTATTACCGGAACTGATGAGGAAGAAACAGTTGCCGCTGCGGCAAATTTTTCCGCCCGAAATACTCTTTCTGAAACTGCCGCTCAACAAAATACTTTTGAAAATCAATCATTTGCACAAGAATTAGCAAGTGGCATGAAAAATGCAACTAACAGTACCGTAAGCACATTGAAGGAAAAAGCTTCCAGTGCTTTGAGTTCTTATGTGCAAGGCTTATTACACTAAGCATCAATTCAATTAAAATTTACTACAGACAAAATATCTATCTGAGGGGATAGATACATATTGCAAGGTAAGGAGAATTTTTATGAGCGTAACTGCAACATTATGGACCAGTGTTTCCGGTCTTTTAGCTCACGGTGAAAAGATGAACGTTGTTGGTAACAACCTTGCCAACGTGAATACAGTAGGCTTCAAAAGCCAGCGTATGGACTTTGCTGACTTTGTTTATCAAGATGCACACAGTCTGGCAGGTCAAACCCAAATCGGCCGCGGTGTAAAGATTGGTACCATTATCGGTAACTTCAGCCAGGGACCTTTTGAAACAACAACCAACGCAACTGACCTCGCCATTGAAGGCAAAGGCTTTTTCCAGGTGCAGGCTGTTGGTTCTGATGAAACCTATTACACAAGAGCCGGTAACTTTACTTTTGACAAGGAAGGCTACTTGAAAGACCCTAACGGTTTCTGCTTACAAGGCTGGAGAATTGATAATACAGGCGGCGTCATGCAGGCAACCGGCGGTAATGCACAAATGGTTAACGCTGCTAAAGGTTCTACTTCTCCTATTAAGGGTTCAGGCGTTCCAACTGATATTCAGCTCGATACCTTTACTGTTTTCCCGCAGCAAACAACAAAGATGGACTTTAAAGTTCAGCTTCCAAAATCCGGCGGCGATAATGCTGTTAATACTGAAAACCCCTTTGCAGCCCTCTTTAAGCAATGGAACGGCAATGAAACAGAACGTGCTGAAAACGATCCTGCTATTGCTCAGACTTCTTATGCAGAACAGACTTCCATGCAAATTTATGATGAAGCCGGTGTTAAGCATACAGTTACCGTATACTTTGATAAGGTTGCAAGTACTGACTATGAAGGCGGTTCTTCAGGTGAAGAAATCTGGGAATACATTGTTACCATGGATCCGGCTGAAGATAAAAGACAATTCTTTGATACAACTACCGGCGAACTTCGCAATGTGAATGAAACCTCTGCCGGCGGTATGCTTATGGCAGGTACCCTGACCTTTAACTCTGCCGGTGCTATTGTCAACCAATCAGCCTATACATGGGGCGGAACAAGAACTCCTGAAAGTTCTCCCGGTTCCTATCAGGCTGTTGCAGACCCTGCAGGCGGATTGGCAGATTTGAATGTTATCAGTCTTGACCCAAGCGATATGAATAACTGGGAACCTGCTCCTATTTCCAGCAGCGGTTATCCTATTGTTGTTCCAAACTTCAGCGGCATTTTAGACGCTCAAACTTCAGGAACAAATAACGGGGCAAAATATAATACGGAAATCAACTTTGGTCTTCGCGCAAGCAACCTTTCACAGCCCTGGTCTTCACAAGGCAGTCTTGCAGATATGAATGTTGACCCGTATATTTATAATAACGCCTATAAGGCAAATGACCCGTCAACAGGTTCCGAATTTATTCTTTTGAATCCCAATTATGATGCAAGCTTAGATGATAAATGGGATATAGATACCGGTCGTTATCTTGCAGGCGGCATACCATTATGGCAGCCTTTGGGGGCCGGTGCTCAAAACTTGTTTACTGCTATCCAAACAGGCAATGCCGGCGGTATTGTTGATAAAAACGGCAACCCTGTTGATTTGACACATTATTCAGATACCATTGAATTATATAATATTGAAACCGTAACATTAAGAGCCGGTAAATACAGCAACGGTGCTGATGCAATTCCTGCACAGGATGTTACTTTAAACCTGAGAACAGGTACGGCAACATTTGCTGACGGTACAAACGCATTGGTTACAGGCGTTGAAAACGGCGGCTTCAACACTGCCAATCCATTGAGTATGCAGGCTTTGGCAAATGCAATTATGGACGCTGTCAATAAAGCTTCTCCAAAAAACTTGTATATGTATTCAGCAGCTGAACCGGCTAATGCCAACCTTTTAGCTGATTTTACTGAACCGGCAATTATTGAAGCATATGCTTCCACCAACCTTGACGGTGCATTCTCAAGTTCCAACGCACAAGACGGTTACGGCTTTGGTGATCTCACCAGCTGGGAAGTTGATTCTGACGGTATCCTGAACGGCATTTACTCTAACGGTGTAACGCTTCCACTCTGGCAAATTACCATGTATGACTTTGTGAATACCCAGGGCTTGCGCCGTGAAGGCAATAACCTTTACTCTGAAACAAGAGCTTCCGGTTATCCGAAAATGGGTGCGGCAGGCAGCAGCGGTTTAGGTGATGTTGCAAGTTATACCCTCGAACAATCCAACGTTGATATGGCAACCGAATTCGTATACATGATTTCAACACAACGCGGTTACCAATCAAACAGTAAAATGGTTACAACTGTTGATACCATGCTTGAAACTGTTATCAACATGAAGAGATAATAACTAAATTGTGTATCTGCCGGATAGATGTTGTTCGGCTGATACACAAGAAAAAATCCAACTCGCTTATTTTTCTGACCTATACTTAACAACTGTAAAAAAGATAATGATGACAATGTATTGTTATCTATAAATACAAAGATAATGACATTTCGGCGAGAGTATTGCTCACTCGTTGACAGATAAAAATATTTTGAAGCAATAATGCTTCTTCCTTGCACTTACATAATGAGTTCTCCCTCAACTCGCTTGCTTATTTGCCCCCTTTCCCTCAAGGGGGCTTTTCTTACTGATTGTTGGCATAGCGCAGCTATAATAGCCTACAATCAGTTAGAAAAGTTCTCGTCTACAAGATAACGCTCGGAGTGGCGTCCTGCCACCCACTCGCTCTCGCTCACGAAAAACGTGGTTTTCGTTTCGCTCGCACGGCGTGGCTACCACTTCCGGTAGCGAAAAAATCAAGCCCAAAGGGATTGCTTGATTTTTTGCTACCGGAGGCGGCGAAGCCGTGTCTGTTAGGCGA
>CAOMFZ010000011.1 GCA_948482415.1 uncultured Mailhella sp. | reverse complement strand
ACTATCCTACCTCGTTTATCCCTTGTCTAATGTATTGAAAAAGTTGAAAAAAGAAAGGTTTTGATTTTTCAATTTCTTCCCAGGAAAAGAGTTCCAAAACATGCGTTGCTGTTGGTGGTATATTTTTTAAAACCTTTATACAATAGTCTGTATGGTTTATCAAGTTATTTAGGTTTAAATGTTTATCCACTCCTTTTTGCTCACTATTTTTTTCATAGGGAGCAGACCAGTGTACGACGTTTACCCTTTTCATGTATGCTTCATGGTCGAGAATATTTGTTTGCTCATAGGTGAGAGCATGGGCAGCGTCAAAACAAAGAGAACAGGAAGAGGAGAGGATAGTTTTTCCAAAATCAATGTAAGACGCATTTTTGACATTTTCCAGACAGAGCAGATGAAGGGGCAGCTCATTTTCCCAGATTTTCAGAAAATGTTCTAAAAAAAGCACGGCATTCGGATTGTAAAAACTTGGCAAATGCAGAACGCAATGTTTGGGGTTCAGTGCACGGCAATGCTTTGTTATGGCTATACAGGTTTGCGCAAACTTTTCAATATGATGAAGCGTTTTTGCTTGCTCCCAGCAGTTTTTCCAGATTGTTTGTTCTGTATAACGGACAGAAAATTTTGCATATTTTGCATAATTTTCATAAAAATCATGGGGAACAAGATAGGGCAAATGGATATGCCATGCTCCATGAAAAGGCAGTAAATCTTTGATATTGGGCAGTGACGGTTCAAAGCAAATAAGTGCAATTTCTGAAACCTTACCATTAAGAAAGGCTGCATTTTCCTTTATACTTGCAGGAATAACACAGGACGGGCAGGCAAAGGGAACAGTATTTGACATGGCGGAACTAGAGTGAAATTGCCTGAGATTTTTCTTTCAAGGCATTGATTTGCGCTTCCAGCTCGCTCAGCGCTTCCAGTTCCTGTTCTGCCTGAATTTGGACAGCATGAAAATCCTTGAGAAGCTGGCTGGCTCTTTGTCCGTCTGCATAGACTTCCTGCGTGGCGAGCAGTTCTTCTATTTCAGTCTGCTTTTGCAAGGTTGCTTCCATTTGTTTTTCAAGCTTTTCATATTGTTCCTGCAAGGGCTTCAAGGTGCGTGAAAGCTGATTGCGCTGTTCTGCCTGTTCGCGTTTAATGCGTTTTTGCTCTTCACGGGAAAGGCTTGGTTTTATGCTTTCGGCGTCCTGCGTTTCAGAGCCTATGGCATGGATTTTACTTTTTTGTTTTTCTTTTTGGCGGGCTTCTTCATATTCTTCAAAGCCATTTTCATAAATAATCAAGCCGTCTTTGGTGACTTCCCAAATTTCATCAACGCAGGCGGCGAGTAAATGTCTGTCGTGGGCAACCAGCAAAACCGTGCCGTCAAAATTTTCCAAAGCATCACAAAGAGCTTCGCGGCTTTCCAAATCCAGGTGGTTGGTGGGTTCGTCCAGAACAAGGAAATTGCAGCGGGCTAAAAAAAGCACAGCAAGGGCAAGACGGCTTCGTTCACCGCCTGAAAGTCCAGCCACTTGCCTGTCAAAATAATCCTGTCCCAAAAGAAAAAGTCCCAGTACGCTCATGAGTTCTTCTTCTGTGGTGCGAGGGTCGGAGAGGCGGCGCATTTCTCCAAGTACAGTGCCTTTTAACTCCAGCGTTTCTGTTTGCTGCTGGCTGTAATAGCCAAGTTTGGTGAGCGAGCCCATTTGGATTTGCCCGCTTGTTTTGTCAAGTTTGCCTGCTAAAATTTTGAGCAGTGTAGACTTTCCGCAGCCATTATGCCCCACAAGTCCGATGCGCTGTCCTCTGAAAAGCGTAAAAGTCAGTTTTTTCCACAGGCTGACACCGTCAGGAAATTCAAAATACAAATCCGCTACAGAAAGAACCACTTTTTCACTTTTGCTTGCTTCCGGCCATTTGAAAGAAAGTTCGCGCCGCTTGGGTTCCGGACGGTAATTTTCCATTTCTTTTTCAAGGCGCCTGGCTTGTTTTTGACGGGAAGCCGCTTGGCGGGCTTTGGTTGCCTTGGCTTTAAAACGGCGGATAAATTCCATTTTATGATTTAAATCTTCGGCAAGTTTTTTGGCTTCGCGTTCGCGCTGTTCTTCAATTTCTTCCTGCATTTCAAGGAACTGGGAAAAAGTTGCTTTGCGCAGAATAGGCTTTGACGCCCCTAAATAAAGCACATGGGTACTGATATGGTCCATGAAAACTCTGTCGTGGGCAACAAAAATCAGCGAGCCTTTAAAAGAAAGCAAAAATTCTTCCAGCCATTCAACTGCGTCCAAATCCAAGTGGTTGGTCGGTTCGTCAAGTAAGAGAACATCAGCACCTGCCACAAGCACGCGGGCAAGCTTCGCGCGTTCACGCCAGCCGCCTGAAAGTTTGCGCAGAGTGAGCGTCCATTTATTTTTGGCAAAGCCTAAACCTGAAAGAACAGTCTGTGCCTTTTGTTCAGGATTATAACCGAATTGAGCTTCCAGTTCATGCTGTTTTGCCATAAGGCGACCCAAGGTTTGCTCGTCATTTTCTCTGTGGGCTTTATCCCATTCCTGCCAAAAATCACCCCAATCAGGAAGCGCAGATTGTACCCATGTTAAAAGCTCACAATCAAGTTCATTTTCTTCAATGATTTGTTCTACATAACCAACACGGCAATTTTTAGGCGTAATCACGCGTCCTGCGTCCGGCACAGATGCCTGTGCCATAATGCGGATAAGCGTAGATTTGCCGCTTCCGTTTGGTCCGCACACGCAAAGCCGCATACCGTCGACAACATCTAAAGAAAAATCGGTTAAAATATCTCTGCCGCCATAGGCTTTTGAAATATTCTGTAAAGTTATGTTCATAAAAATAATGTGGGTTAAAGGCTGAATGTATGGTCTGTCTTCATGAAATAGTTTTAATCTTGAAATTCATTGTTTTCAAAATCTTGTCCGTTATCTTCCATGTCTTCGGCATCAAGCCCCAAACGCTTCATCTTGGCTGCATGCTGTTTGCGTTCGCGGGTGCCGAGTTTTATATAACTGTCCCATTCAGGGCTTTTTTCCTGATGTTTGGTGAAAACCAAAAAACAGGTATGGGCACACATTCTGTCCGCAGGACGCAGTCTGTCCGGCACAGCTTTCCATGGGCGCACTAAAATTTCAATGACTTCTGTATTTTCAAAAGGTCCTTTTTCAAGAGCAAGAAGCAGGGCGGAAACCTGATCAACACAGGGGAGCAAAAAGGCAATGGGCGCTCCGTCAACTAATGCTTCTCTGGCATGGTCCAAATAATCCCAAGGGGTGCGGACATCTAAGAAAAGGGCATCGGCTTTTTTGCCGTTTAAAATTTCCGGGTCATTGATACCAAAACCTGCAGCAATATCCCTGTGGTGGAAATGGACATTTTGCCCGACACCTGCCCATGCCACATTTTTTTGCGCAAGTTTATGAAATTCTTCGCGGGCTTCAAAGGTGTGGATAGTGCCTTTTTCTCCGCTAAACCACGAAAGGGCGATAGTCAGTCCGCCGGATCCTGTGCCGGCTTCCAAAATGGTACGGCCGTTGCCAACGCCCAGTTTCATGCAAATATATCCCATATCCTTTGGGTACATAATTTGTGTCTGGCGTTTGATACCCATGATTAAGTCAAAAAGTTCAGGTCGTTCCACACGAAAAGGCACGCCGAGGGAGCTTTTTACTTCACCGCCAAAGGGCGTATTCACAATATCTTCCATGCGCACAAGTCCGTGCTGTGTTTGCCAGTCTTCGTTTTCTTTGATGCGCAGTAATTTTCTTTTGCCTTTCACAGAAACAAGAAAGGTTAAATCGCCATATTGGGGCATAGGGTGTCCTTTATTTTATTTCAATAGGTTATATAAGCCTTTCAAAAATATAAGTATACACTTTTCTCAGGTGCAGTGTTATTTTCATTTTATAGGTAGGCTGATTTGCTTCATCAAACTTTAAAAAGGAAAGCAGATGATTGGTAATAGGCGTCAGGTCAGTGCTTGCCGTATTGCCCAAAGAATCAATATAGAGCTGTATTTTATTTTTGATTTCCTCTAATTTTGCACCCTTATATTTTGTTGTCAGGTTATTGTCGAGAAACGTTTGGAAAATTGCGTCATAATTTTCAGGAAAGGACGTTTTTAAGCAATTATACCAAAGAGCAATGTATAATGTCTCAAATTCTTTGGATAAATTTTTTCTTACAATGAGATTTAATTTGCTGATGTTTAAGAGCTCCATTTCATCGGCATAATTAAAATCCGATAAAAGAGCCATAAAGTTGTTGGCAACATCCTGATTTTGTTCCATAAGAAAATCTTCATTCACGTTACTCATACAATTACCCTAGCCTTGTTTTCCCTTTGCGTACTGTTTTTTTGTATTTCTATGATAGAATTTTCTTTTTTTATTTTGAACTGGCTGTTTTTCTTCTTCTTTTTGCGTGCAGGTCAAACTTTGCCGGTATTCTTTATCTAAAAGCATGGTTAAAAGCTGAATATTTTCAATATCATCAAAATCCTGCGTCAAGTCTTTAAGTAAAGGAATAAATCGTTTTGCCCGCTCAAGTTCCAAGCCCGTCATGGTGCGGCGTATCTTATTGAGGTGATTAGCCATTCTTTCACTGATGAGTTTGGCTGTTTCTTCATTGCTTGGGTCAGGATAAGGCAGCATATTAATTTTATAAAATTTGGCAAGACGTTCCAATTCCAGTTTTTCCATGATATCAACCAGAGTGATAATAGTGCCGGCACAGCCTGCCCGTCCTGTGCGTCCTGCCCTGTGGATATAGGATTCTTTATCTTCAGGCACTTCGTATAAAAAAACATGGGAAAGGTGCGGAATGTCAATACCTCTTGAAGCAAGGTCCGTTGCCACTAAATATTGCAGAGCACCGCTGCGTAATTTATTTAAAATTTGTTCGCGTTCCTCTTGGGGCAAATCTGCGGAAAGCTCAAGGGCATTATAGCCAAATCCCTGTAAAACGCCTGCAATATAATGGACATTATTTTTGGTGTTGCAGAAAATAATGGCCTGGCTGGGATTTTCTTTTTCCAAAATGCGGGTAAGGCATCTGTCCTTATCCATGGGCTTGCACTCGCAAAAATAATGAGAAGCCTGTGCCACATGCACCTGCTCTTCAGAAAGGCTAATCATTTTAGGTTCATGGAGAAAACTTTTGGCTATGCTCGTCACATGGGGAGGATAGGTGGCTGAAAAAAGCGCAGACTGGATATTTTTTTGCGGAATAAAGCGTTTAATTTCCAGCATGTCATGATAAAAGCCAACGGAAAGCATACGGTCGGCTTCATCAAAAATAAGCATTTTGAGCTTGGAAAGGTCTAAGGTACGGCGGATTAAGTGGTCAAGCACGCGCCCCGGAGTACCGATAACAACATGGACGCCTTTTTGCAGGGCTTGGAATTGTTTGGAATATTTTGTTCCGCCATAGAGACAGAGACAGGAAAGATCATCGCCGAAAAGTATTTTTGCGTCGTGTTCAACCTGCATGGCAAGTTCTCTTGTCGGCACAAGGATAAGCGCCTGACAATATGTTTTTGCAAAATTAAGAAGATTTAAGCAGGGAAGAAGAAAAGCCCCTGTCTTTCCGCTGCCGGTGCGGGACTGCACCATGACATCATGCCCTTTCAGCGTATACGGCAAGCTATGGGCTTGCACAGGCATAAGGTCTTTCCAGTCTGCGCGCATGCAGGCTTCTTGTAAATTTTCTGTCAGCTCTTCAAATTTGAGCGGTGTGTATTCAATTTCTGCGATATTTTCTTTCATAGCCATAAATTTTGCTCACACTTGAGTATACCATAACAGGGGATTATTGCAAGAATTGTTTAAAAATTTTGTAATCTATTGAAATTATACTTTTTTTATTGTAAAAATTTTTATACAGGATAGGCTTTATTGAGTGTAGACCTTGCTAAAAAAATTTGGTATGTATAAATTTCATAGTTATTGTACAGGTGAGGATACAGAATGAAACACGAAGAACTTTTGGTAAAACCCTGGAGTGTTCTTTTAAATAATTTGAAAGAGATACCCTATGTCATGAAAGTAGTTGTTGACGAAGGGGGAACTCGTCCCGTTTGGAATGCAAAAAATGGAAATACAGAAAATTTTGTCATGGCATGGCCTAAAGAACCGCTTTTGCGCGCCGGCATTATTGTGGGCGGTGAAGTGGAAGGAAAACTGGAACCTAAAGCCATTTTCCCCTTTATGGAAGGTTACCCCAATACCATGCGCGTAGAGACAACCTATGCATGGGCAAATGGTTTAGAGGGTGAAGTGGGCTGTTTTGCCGGTGAATCTGACCTCATTCTTTGGTTTTACAATCCGCTTTTCTTCCGTGATAAAGTGATTGATTTGACAGAAGGCATTGAACAAAGTTTTTATTTGTCAGGTTTGTGCCTTGGTCTGCGCCGTGCACTTCTTGATGAAATTACGATTACCAGCGGACCTTATTATGAAGCCCATGCTGAAAAATGGCTGAAAGAAAATCCTGAAAAAACGCGTTTGGATGTGCCCCCGCTCAAAATTGATATTCATGGAAAACGTATCTTGGCGCCAACTGATACAGCGTCAGAATATCAAGCCCGTGTCATTGTGGAAGAAGTGGAAGAGTTTATTTTTGGACCTCAAAAGGGCGGAGAAAAAATTTATCGCTTTGTGGCAGCATTTGGGGAAAAAGAAAATGTCCGCATTTTGATGTTTGTGCCTGCAAAAGTATGTCCTAAGGGCTATGTTCCCAAAGCCGGCGATGAAGTGGATATGATTTTCTGGCTGCAGGGACGTGTTGTTGATATTTCTGCCGACGATGTGGAAAAAACACCCGCTCAATAATGTTTCAGACGATAAAAGAAATTATTGTTGCCTCCGGTTCTCCCCGAAGGCAGCAATTTTTCAGCAATTTGGGAATATCTTTTGAAGTTTTGAATGTGCAGAAAAATGAATTGTATCAGGCACAGGAAAAAGCTATTCCCATACAGGGCATTTTAGAGGCATATGATAAGGAAGAACGTCCTCATTCCGGGGAAAGTCCGGAAGTATATGCCAAAAGAATTGCCGTGAAAAAAGGTTTTGAGGCTCTCTGTTTTTTAGCAATGCGGCAAGGGGATAAACATTTTTCTTTTGCTTTTGAAAAAAGAGACAGGCTTCAGGAATTATCATTTCCGACAGAAAAATTTTTCTTTACATCTTCCTTGCAAAATAAAGAGAAAAGTATCATTGTAACAGCAGATACCGTTGTTTGTCTTGAAAACGAGATACTTGGCAAACCAAAATCAGAACAGGACGCGCTTTTGATGCTGCAAAAACTGCGGGGCAAAATCCATGCTGTGATTACAGCAGTTTCTTTTATGGATTGCGCGGCAAATACCTGTTATGTTTTTTCAGACAAAACCGATGTCACGTTTATGGCGTGGGCAGATGATATTTTGCTTTCCTATGTAAAAACTGGGGAATGCCTTGACAAAGCAGGTGCCTACGGCATCAGCGGTACGGGAAGTTTTTTGGCACGTTCTGTACAGGGAAATTTGGATACAGTCATAGGGCTGCCTGTGGCAAAATGTGTGGAATTTTTATTATGGAATAAGGCAATAGCTGTTTTATAAGCTAAAGGAGTGTAGTATGAAATTTAAAGAATTAGTTGAAAAAGCAAGAACATGCCGTGTTTTTTGTCAGGAGGAAATTCCTGCAAAGGATTTGGACGATTTGATTGACATGGCACGCATAACTCCGTCTGCCCGTAATGCACAAATTCTTCGCTATGTTATTGCTCAGGATAAAAATTTCCGCGCTAAGCTTGAAGAATCTTTTGTTTTGGGAGGTGCGCTTCCTCCGGAACAAAAACCTCAGCGCGGCAAAGATTCTCCTGCTGCCGTTATTGTTTTTCTTGCACCGCAGGAAATAACCCAATTCGGCATTATGGATATCGGTATTGCCGCCCAGACAATCCAGCTGGGGGCGACGGAAAAAGGATATGCTGCCTGCATTATCGGCGCATTCAAAAAAGAATTGATTGCCGATATTTTGCAAAAAGAGGGCGTATCCTTTTTTGATGAAGAAAGCGGTGCAAAACTTCTCCCGTATTTATTGATGATTGTGGGCAAACCAAATCAGGAAAGGGAAATTACCGCTGTTCCGAAAGACGGAAAAACTACTTATTATCATGATGAACGGGGCTGTCATATGGTTCCGAAACGTGCGCTCAAAGACATTTTGCTTCTTCATAAGTAGAGGGTTCCATGCAAAAAGATGTTTTAGAAACCTTGCAGGCAATGCGCCAAAAATCTCCTCTGGTGCATTGTATTACTAACTTGGTTGTCATGCAGGTCAATGCCAATGTGCTTTTGGCTGTGGGGGCTTCTCCCATTATGGCGCATGCGCAGGAAGAACTGGAAGATTTAGTCAAAATTATCAATGCCCTGGTGCTCAATATCGGAACACTCGACAAGCATATGATTGCGTCCATGAATGTTGCCGGGGATTTTGCCAATAAGTATAAAAAGCCTGTTGTGCTTGACCCTGTCGGCGCCGGAGCTTCACGTCTGAGAACGGAAACAGCTCTTTCCATTTTACGGACGATTAAGCCTTGTATTATCCGCGGCAATGGTTCTGAAATTATGGCTCTTGCCGGTGAAATTGGCGAAACAAAGGGAGTTGACAGCACAAAGGACAGTCTTGAAGTGGTCGAAGAAGCAAAACGGCTTGCCAAAACATTCCAGACTGTGGTCAGCGTCAGCGGTGAAGTGGATATGATTACCGACGGAAACCGTGTTGCATATGTGCATGGCGGAAATCCTCTCATGACTCTTGTCACGGGTATTGGCTGTTCTGCAACGGCTGTGACGGCTGCGTGTATGGCTGTTGCTAAATCTCCTTTTATCGGGGCTGTCTCTGCCATGGCTTTATTTGCCAGTGCCGGGGAAAAGGCAGGGAAAAAATGTCAGGGACCCGGTTCTTTCCTGTCTTATTTTATTGATGAGTTGTACAATGCTGAGTATGAAGACGCAGCAAAACGCGTAACATTAGGATAGAGGGTAAATATGGAATGGTCTGATTTTCGGGATTTTGGATTGTATTTGGTAACCGACCATGATTTATGTTTAGGTCGTCCTCTTGTTGATGTTGTTTTGCAGGCTGTGCAGGCCGGTGTGCAGGCAGTGCAAATTCGCGAAAAAAACAATAATACCCGCGATTTTTTGGCTCTTGCCAAGATACTGGTGAAAGAAGTTCAGGTAAAATATAATATTCCTGTCATTATCAATGACAGAGTCGATATTGCGTTGGCGTCCGGAGCTTCCGGCGTGCATTTGGGACAGAGTGACATGCCCATTGCAGACGCGCGCAAGCTTATGGGCACACGCCGTATTATTGGCATAACCGCACCTACCATGGCGGACTTGGAACAAGCCATTAAAGAAGAAGTGCAGTATATTGCTGTCAGCCCTGTTTTTCCTACCAATACAAAGAAAGATACTGCACCTGCCTGGGGACTTGACGGCATGCGAAAAGCCCGTGCTTTTATGGATGAAAAACACTGCACTATTCCCCTTATGACTATTGGCGGAATTAATACGCAAAATGCACGGGAGATTTTAGATACAGGAGTTGAAAGCATTGCGGTTGTTTCCGCCATTTGTTCTGCTCCCAATGTTGGGGAAGCAGTGAAAGAGTTTTTGCGCGCCTTTCAAAAATAAGCGGTAAAACGTATTACTTGTTTGTTTTGCGTTTAGGGGGTTTGGGGGGAATAATTCCCCCCAAGAAAAATAAATTGCAACTATTTCTGGAAATGCTCTATACATTGAAAAAAGTTTCTCTTCGGAGAAACTTTTTTTTTGCTCTTTTTTTTATTTCTTGTTTCATAAAGAGTATTTTTTCTGCAAAAAATCTGCGTTCTTTATAATGATTAATGCAGGTTATAAAATTACTATAAAAAGTCTAAAAAATTTTTAGAAATTATATAAAATTACTTTATAAAAAATTTAATACAATTTTTTTAACTATTATTTTGAATTTTATGGTATTTATTATTTTAAGGATTTGGCTAAAGTTAATGGTATTATAATCCGAAATAGCTGGTAAGGGAAAAAATACAGTTAAAGTTGGTACTATTATGCGTTCATTGTTAAAGGATAATACTCTTTTTTTGTTTTTAATGCAGTCTGTTGTAGTTATTTTTGCCATAGTACTCAGCTTCGTTCTTGTCTATGCAAGTCCTGCCGGTTATGAAGATGTAAAAATTGAATTAGATCGCTTGGTTCAGGATAAAAACCGCAGTGAATATCGGCATAACTGGTTGAAATTATCTGATGATTTTTATGAAATTTACCGTAATAATACAAATTGGAATAACAGACCGGCGGCGCTTTTTCGTTCTGCCTACGCGCTTGACCAAATGGCACAGCGTTCTTTTGTACGCAAAGATGCCCAGAGTGCTATTGAGCGTTATTTGTATTTAGTCAAAAAACATAAAGTAAGTCCGCTTGCCGATGATGCGCTTTATAATGCTGCCAAGCTCGCAAATACTGTGCTTCGTGACACCAAAAAAGCTAAAACGTATTTGAAGCAGTGTATTAAAGATTATCCCACAGGCGATTATGTTCTGAAAGCGAAGAAATATTATGCAGAAATCGGTGACGGGGCTATTGCGTCCCTTGGCAATGTTTCCTTTTCCCGTCCCAGTGCAAGTATTACGTTGACCAGGATTAATTCTCAATTAAAAAATGATGTTGTGCGTATTATCATTTCTATGGATACCATTTCATCATGGCGTGCAAAATATAAAGATGATGCAAAACGCCCCGGAGTTGTGATTACCCTGAATAATGTTGCACCTTCCGAAAATATCGAGCTTGAGGATACCTTTAAAAAACTGGGCATTTTTGTTGGCTATCAGATTGAATATAATGAAGAACAGGGAGCCAGTGTGGTGAGTCTGGAATTTTCTGACTTGCTGCGCTATTCCGTCAAAGCAGAAAAAGAGCCTGCCCGCTTGATTATTGAAGCCACAAATTCTTCCAGACAGTTGCGTTCCGGTATTAATGTAAAAGATGAAAACGCTAAAAAGAAAGTCAGCGCGAAAGAAGAAAAAAGCAGC
The DNA here is from genome assembly GCA_948482415.1 of uncultured Mailhella sp. Lineage (GTDB taxonomy): Bacteria > Desulfobacterota > Desulfovibrionia > Desulfovibrionales > Desulfovibrionaceae > Taurinivorans. The sequence goes on along the minus strand of CAOMFZ010000011.1, from coordinate 11,152 downwards.
CAGAAAGCTGATAAAAAGCAGCAAAAAACTGTAACTGCTAAAAATACGGCAAAAGTAAGCAAAGATGATGTGCCTACTTTAGCATCAAAAATTGCCAGCCAGTTGGGTTTGCGCGTAAAAACCATTGTGATTGACCCCGGACACGGCGGAAAAGATCCCGGTGCTGTAAATAATGGCATCAAAGAAAAAGATTTCAACCTTGATGTGGCTAAACGATTGGCAAGTGTGTTGAAATCAGCCGGTTACACTGTGCATTTGACGCGTTCCGGCGATAAATATGTCGGGCTCTATGAAAGAACTGACATTGCCAGAAAACACAAAGCAGACCTTTTTATTTCTTTACATGCTAACTCCAGCAAAAATAAAAACGCCGAGGGCTTTGAAACCTACTACTTGAATTTTACCAAAGATGAAAATGTAATCAGACTTGCAGCTATTGAAAATGCCGGCGTGGAAAAGCGAGGACTCGGCGAAATGGAAAAGATTTTAGGAGATATGCTGTTAAATTCTCGTATTCAGGAATCTAAGCGGCTTGCCTATAAAGTTCAGCAAAACACTGTACGCAAAGTGTCTAAAGCCGGCTATAAGGTAAAAAGCAATGGCACAAAAGGTGCGCCTTTCCATGTACTGATTGGTTCTTCCATGCCTTGTATTTTAGTGGAAATGGGCTATACCTCCAGCTTAGTTGAAGCAAAACGCATGAGCTCGGAAAAATACAGAAACTTTTTGGCAGAAGGCATTGCCAATGGCATACACCAATATGCAAAAGATTTGAATAAATAAAAATAGGTAAAGAAAGACAGAAAGAGGCACTTGTAAGAGTGTTTCTTTTTTTATATATTGTCAGCATGGCGCAGCCATAGGGCATTTCCACTTAATATCAAGAATATTAATTCCCTGTTATGGACAACGTCCATAACAGGGCTTTGAGGGGGATTTCTGCAAAAATTCTCCGTAATAAATGAAAATAATCTATCGCTCAGACCAAAGAATGCGTTTGTTTTTGACATTCAATCTGCCAAGCACCAAGCCGTTCCACGCTAAAAAAACATGTTTTTCTTTATAATCACAGGAAAAACTTTGCCCTGACAAGAGACCTTTTATTTTTTCTATGCCCTCTTTGCCCTCAAAATTGACAACAGGCAAATCACCTGCCATGCGCACGCGCGGAGATAACTGCACTTCCTTGGATTTTCCCGCTTTGCCCATATACATACCCTGCCACGCAAAATTTTGCGGTAAATATTTTGCCTGCCCGTGCACAAAATGGATACTGTCTTTAAACACAGCCACATTACCGTATGCAAGGTATTTCTCAGCAATTCCAAGCTCCTGCACATATTTTTCAGGTAAGGGCTCTCCCCATGTTTTTTCTCCCGGAAAATAACTTGTGCCTGTATTTTTTTTGCGCAGGCGAGCCACAAAAAATCCCTGTGTATCCCCCATGCGAGGAGAAAGCCGCCAAACTCCGTCCAAGCCAAGAAGCGGCGTATCCATAACAAATTCAGGAAGATCCGGAAGTTTTTCCAATTCCAAACCAAGCGCATCGAGAGCAAAACGAACCTGCTCCTCATTTTCTTCACTGTTGGTTGTGCAGGTGGAATACACCAGCACACCGCCGGGTTTTAATAAGCGTTCTGCTTTTTTCAGCAATTCCTTTTGCAGCGTCACCAGCGGAAGCGTTTTTTCTTCTTTCCACATTTCCATAACTTTGGGATTTTTTTCAATGGTTCCCCAGCCGCTGCAGGGCGGGTCAAGCTGAATATAATCGCACATTCCCTCGGGAAGCGGAATATTTTGCCCCTCAAAACAGCAGGAAGCCGTTTGGAATAAACCCATTTGCTGTAAATTTCTGCGCAGGGTTGCCAGCCGCTGCGGCGAAACTTCATTGCCAAGAACAAAGCCCGTTTCTCCCACAATTTGTGCAAGCTGTCCTGTTTTACTTCCCGGACTTGCACACATATCAAGAACAAACGCCCCTTTATTCGGCATAAGCGCCACAGGCGGAAGCATGGATGCCCTGTCCTGAATATAAATAAAACCAAAGAAACTCGCCAACGATGAGCCTAAGGGCAAAGGCTCTTCCACCAAGCGGCAGGAAGAGGGAAAAAAGTTTTCCTGTTCCCATGAAAAGCCTTGCAGGCTAAGCATTTCTTCGATAATTTTTCTTTCTTCACCCTGACAGACAAAACGAAAAGAACGTTTATATTGTTTCATAAAATTAACCCGTATGCTATTGCTTGCAACAATTATAAAAACAAGATATAAAGGGAAAATCTTGTTAAGACAAGAAAAAGAAAGTATTAATTATTTGACAATATGAGGAGAATATATGCGTATTTCTGTTTTAGCAGCAGCAATGCTCAGCCTTTTTCTATTTACACAAAACGCAGATGCAGCCAGTTACGCCATTGCTCCATTTCAAGTAAATGGTTCCAATAGCTATCAATATCTAAAAACTGCTGTTCCGCCCATGTTAAATTCACGTCTTTTTAAAGCTTCTGTGAATGAACCGGTTGCAAGTCAGGACAGCCTCACTTCTGCAAAGGCTCCAACGACACAAAAAGCAGCACAGGATTTGCGGAAAAAACATAAAGCAGATTATCTTATTTACGGAACTGTCAATGTTATTGGCGATTCTGCAAGCATTGATATCAACGTTGTTGGCGACAATAATTATTTTTGGCAAAAATCTGCGCAGAATACTGTCAATAATCTCCTTACCAGCGTCAATACCCTTGCCGGCAACATTAATCAGGAAGTATTCAAAACAAGCGGTGCTTCTGCACAGACAAAATCAGGCAGCCGCAGCAGTTCTTTTATTAATGCGGAAACAGGCGCACCAAGTACCAGCTATTTAAACCCGGAACTTCGCTATCAGGGAGTTGAAACCAATAAAGCTCGTTCCCAAACCCTGCCTTACGAATCCACAGGCATGCAGATTGCTGACTTCAACGGAAATGGTTTCAATGAAGTTTTGCTTGGCAATGAAAATGAAATTATCATTTATTCCTATGATAATACCCAATTAAAAGAACTTGCCCGCAAAAAGCTCTATTCTTCAGCCAATATCCTGCGTTTAAGCACACTTCCTTATAAAGGGAGAAATTATATTGTTGTGGCTACCTGCGATGAAACCAATAACGACGCAAGAAGCTATATTTTATTGTTCAACGGCAATCAAATCCAGGAAATTACCAATACCCGCTATTATCTGAATGTGGCAAAAACAAGCGCTCACGGCGACCCGGAATTGATTGGACAAAATGCAGACCCGACCCGTTTTGTTAAAGGTGCTGTTTTCAGAGTTAATTTTGACGGAAAAAGCATTTCCAAAGGCTCAAATTTAAGTACACTCCCTTCAAAAGCGGATCTTTATAACTTTACCTATGTGCCTTCAAATCAAGACAGCGGCGACGTTATTGCAATTATTGACGATCAGGATCGCCTGAATATTTTCAACACTGCCGGCAAAATTCTTTCAAAAACGGAAGATTTTTATGCAAGTACGGCAAACAGTGTGACTGTAACCCGTGACATTGGCGGTTTTATTTCTCAGGAAGGTAAAACAGACGCTCTCCAGCACTATATTCCAAGCGCTATTAATATTACTGATATTGATAATGACGGTCGTTATGAAATGATTTTAACAAAGCCTTTGAGTGTTGCTGCAAATGTTTTAAACAACTACCGCAACTATTCTCAAAGTGAAATCCATGCACTTGTCTGGGACGGCGTCGGCACAAACCTTTTATGGAAAACTCGCCGGATTAAAGGTACCATTACGGACGTAAAGGTTGCAGACCCCAATAATGACGGCGTTCTTGACCTTGTTGTCAATGTCAATACTTTCCCCGGAACGTTGGGAGCTGAAAAAATCAGAACTTTTATTACCCTGTATCCGTTAAATACAGATAACATTGACGCAGGGGCAGTCAATTTTGCTGAATAGCTGAAATTATGAAGCCCGCTTCGGCGGGCTTTTTTTAGCAATTTCCAAGTGGAGAACGACCTATGGATGAACATATGCAATTACCGGAAGTAACCTTTTCAACTTTTATTCTTTCTCTGGCTTCCTCTACCCTTATGCATCTTGGAGAAGTCCCTAATCCCGATACCGGCAGAACAGAAAAAAATATCGTTCTGGCAAAACACAGTGTTGATTTGCTCAATATGCTCGGCGATAAATTTAACAACGGACTCACCGATGATGAAAAAAAATTACTCCAAGATGTTCTCTATGAAGTAAAAATAAAATACGTCCAACAAGCATAAATAAAATTGATAAGGAAAAAAATATGGCTATTTCCCGCATTGGCAAAGATTTTTTAAAAATTGCAGATTTATCAAAAGAAGAAATTCTCTATTTACTCGACGCTGCAGCGCAATTAAAAAAAGCAAATAAAAACGGCACGGAACAAAAATATATGCAAGGCAAAAAAATTGCCCTTATTTTTGAAAAAGACTCCACCAGAACACGCTGTTCTTTTGAATGTGCTGCCTTTGATCAGGGCGGACATGCCATTTATCTTGGCTCCAATGGATCACAAATTGGCAAAAAAGAATCCATGGCTGATACTGCCCGCGTCCTTTCACGCATGTTTGACGGTATTGAATACCGGGGATACGGACAGGAAATTGTGGAAACTCTGGCAAAATATGCTGATGTGCCTGTATGGAACGGGCTAACCAATGAAGCCCACCCCACACAAATTTTAGCAGATTTTCTGACCATGCGTGAGCACTCTCAAAAAGATTTAAGCCATGTCACCTTTGCCTATATGGGCGATTCCCGCTATAACATGGCAAATTCTCTGATGATTGGGGCTGCCGTTATGGGTATGGACTGCCGGATTATTGCCCCGAAATCCTTGCAGCCGGAACAAAGATATCAGGATATGGCAAGAAAATTTGCACAAAAATCCCATGCAAAAATTACCGTCACAGACAATATAGAACAAGGCGTCAAAAACTGCGACTTTCTCTATACTGATGTGTGGGTTTCCATGGGTGAACCCAAAGAAGCCTGGGCTGAACGCATTGCACTTCTAAAACCCTACCAAATCAACAGCAATGTTATGGCAATGACGCAAAATCCAAATTGTAAATTTCTGCACTGCCTGCCTGCTTTCCATGACAGAAACACCGTTATCGGTGAAGAAATTTATCAGGAATTTGGTTTAGACGGCATTGAAGTAAGCAATGAAGTATTTGAATCCGATGCTTCCATTGTTTTTGACGAAGCAGAAAACCGCCTGCACACCATCAAAGCCGTTATGGTCACTAGCTTTGCAGATGTTTTAGCATAAATTTAACAAATCATTCCATGGAAAATACCATTTTCTTTTAAAACATTTTTTATTATTCCATACCCTATAAGACCTGTAAAAAATGCAGGTCTTTTTTCTTTTAAAAGCATATTTCCTTTGTAAAATATTCTCCGCAATCCCGGCTTGACATACTTATATATATATATATATACTGAACGGGAGGAAATATGCTTTTCTGTTCTTTTAAATTTATATTTCTTCTTTATCCAATAGTATCACACGATATTTAAAGTAACTGTTGCACTCCTTATTCTTGGCAACTGAATTTTCTAAAGAAAAATCTTAATATTAAAAATCTTTTGTTTCAAAGAACAGGTTAATGATATCCTATGGAAGATAATAAAAAGAATATTGCTGTACTTATTCGAACATACTCACGCATTTTAGATACAGAAGCGCTTATTCATATTATAAAAACAAAATGGAACAAGCATAAGTATACCATTTTTGTAGTGCATAACGGCGAAAATGACGGATATTTGGCAACAAACTATATGAAAGAAAATTCTCATTATATTCAGGTAAAAGAAAATACAGGACATAGAACCGGTGCTGCAAGTTTAGTAAAAGAAGGATTTAACGTTTTAAAAAATCGTCAAGATTTTTCACACTATATTTTTATTGAATCGGATTTTTGGTTATTAGATGACAATCTTATAGATAACTATTTGAAAAAAATGGATAAAAACAAAACAAAAATTGCAGCAGCAATATGGGTTGAAAAAATACGTTCCGTTGCTGTTGATTTTTTTATTGCCGATGCAGACTATTTAAAGAAAAACAGTCTGCTGCTTGATTGGGATAATCATGCAGAACAGTATTTTGCAAAATATATTCCTCATGAAGATTTAACTATTATTGAAGAATTGCGTCCAGTTCACCTTCCAAGACTTGCTCGATTTTTAAATTTATCAATTCAATTAATTGATGGAGACCGTTTCAGAATTTTTCCCAAAGCGACAGCTTTAACACACCATATTGAAACATTGGCTTCTGACAAAAACAAAGCCATTCAAATCAAAAAAGGCTTAGCAAATTCTTTAGCAAAAACAGAAATTTTTCCTGCAATTCAAGATGTTCCAGCCCCGCAAAAACTCTATATTCAATACTTTTCAAAATTTATTCCTCAATCATGGTGGATAAAGTATATAACAAAACATCTTACTCTATTCTTTAATAAAATTTTATTTTTTAAATAAATATAGCTGTTTTATCTTGCTGAATTAACAAAATTATTTTGTTAAAACTTAGATTTATTGGGAATACTCTAAAGATTTTCATTTCACCAGTTTAGAGCATACCATAAAAAACTCGGCGCTGCCGAGTTTTTTATTTTCAACTATGCAATATAGTTAGAAAAAAATATTAATCCGGGATACTGTCTACGTTTTCGATAACAAAGCGGATAGCTTCTTCTGTATTTTTGACTTCACCAATAACTTGTGCGTTCAAAAGGGCTTCACGAAGTCTGCCGACTTTTGGTCCGGGAGCAAGGTTGGTGTATTCCATAATCTCGTTGCCGTTCAAGAGCGGTTCACGCATGGAAAGCGGAGTTGTGCCTCGTTCCATGAATTTGAGGTTATGATTGAAGTTTGTATAATTTCCATTAGGAATAGCTTTGATTTGCGCCCGTGCAAGCTCAATAAGCCTTTCCTGATGAGGCAGTTCAAGAAATTTCTGCATACCTCTGTCTGTCATCATGGACTGGAAGCGGATTTGGTTGCTGATAATATCGCAAATGGTATCAATTTCATCTGAGCTAAAGTGCATACGGTGCAAAATTTTGCGTGTCACTTTTGCCCCAATTCTGTGGAATTGCGTAAAATACCAGCGGTCATCAATGCGTTCTGCGGCATACGCTTTACCGATAGCATGGAATAAAACAGCAACAGCTCCCACCCAGTCATAATGCAGTAATTCTTCCGGATAATATTTCAGGCAGCGGATAGTGTAATCAAAAACACTTTCTTCATCGTTGGTCTTTTTATTGGTATGCTGCATAACAGCAGTGAGCGCACCCAATTCAGGAATAATGCCATGCAGAATGGAGCTTTCTTTCATGAGTTCAAAGAAGCGCCACATGGTTTCAGCAGAAACCAAACGCCATTCATCCATAAATGCATGCCCGGAAATATAGCTTGCGATATTGCTTGCATTTTTGACAATGGCAACCCAAGTATTGGGTTCAATAGGCAAATCATAGTTTGCAGCAAGGCGAAGCGCACGAATAGCAAGCACATAATCCTTGCTCAAAGTTTGAGAAGGCACGCCCTGCAATTTAATAAAGCCGCAGGATAAATCAGCAAAAACCTGGTCTGATTTGATAAAGCTTTCGGTGCTGACTATGGCTTCATAGAGTTTTACATCATGTTCCTTAAGCTGATTAACCATGCGGTTTGTATAGGAAATACGCAGAGCTTCAGGGTGAGCATCAGCAGAGCAGTTGGCAGGATAAAAGCGGAATGTGCACCCTGTTTCACTTTGAAATATGGCAAGTTCCCCCGGTTCGTCAGAATCTTCAAGGTTAGGGAAAAGCTTTTGCAGTGTTTCTAAATCCACATCACAGGCAATGGAAAATTCACGATTATCTAAATGTTCATTAATTTCGTTTTGTAATGGTGTATTGATTAAATATGCATCATAGCCGTTTCTTAAAATTGTTTTGCAAATTGCTTTTAATTCATTGGTAGGCATAAGAAGTACCCCTATTTAAGAATATGTAATTTTATAACATGCCTTTTTGCGTATCACAAGCAAAAAACATAAATTAATTTAACTTTCGACTGGATTTTTTTGACTATTTGTATATACTTTCACTAAGAAAAAAGAGGGAGTGCATATGATTTTAACAGATATTCATACTCATACTGATTATTTTCACGGAAAAAATACTGTTCAGGAAATGTATAATGCCGCTGTCAACGCTAATTTGCAGTACTACGGGTTTTCAGAACATACCCCGCTTCCGGAAGGTTTTTCCTGTCTCCTTTATCGTGAAGGAGATATGCATGCTGCCTTTGAAAATTATATCAAAGATGTTCTGGCACTCAAAGAAAAAGTCAATGAACACAATAAAACAACGCTTTCCCATATTCCGGAAGTTCTGCTCGGCATGGAACTCGATTTTACCCCGGAATCTCCTGAATATATGGACGCGCTGATTGCGAAGTACCCTTTTGATTATGTGATTGGAACCATTCACTTTGTTGGACAGCAAAACATAGGACGCTGGAATGTTGAAGAAGCCGGTCAGGAAGAAAAATATGCTTTTTTTGAAGCCTATTATGAATGTACCGGACAGCTGGCAAAATATGGTAAAACAGACATCATTGCGCACCCTGACTTTGTCAAAATTCACTGTGTCCATGATTTTCATGCGTGGCTTGAAACCAAAAGGGCACAGGAATGTCTTCACGAAACCTGCAAAGTTATCAAAGAAACAGGCATGGTTCTGGAAGTTTCCACCGGCGGACTCAAAAAAGCCTGTCATGAAATTCACCCCGCCCCCAAACTAATGGAAATAGCAGCAAGCTATCAAATTCCCATTAGTTTTGCTTCCGATACCCATGACACCCAGACCGTTGCCTATGAATTTGACAAACTGGCGCATTTTGCCCGTCAGTATGGCTATAAAAGCCATACTATTTTTATTAACCGTCAGCCTGTTCAATTAGCCTTTTAATGATTTTTCAATTTATTGTTCCGATTTCTGTCGTTGTCTGCATTCTTTTTGGCTGGAGTGCCTGTACGCTCCCTGCGGGAACAGCGGGGAAAATTGTATTCTTTTTAATCACGGTCTTTGGACTTGCTTATATTCTGCCCATTGGTCCTGTCTATGACCCTGCACTCTATCTTCCCTATCCGCTGGTTATTGTTTTTGCCCTTGTCAGTACTTTTGCATTTTTTTATTTATGGGCAAAGCTGCTGCATTTTTTTCTTGCCGCTGTCATTTCTGTTCCTGCATTGTTTTCTGCAAAAATCAGAAAAATACATAAAATTCTTTGGAAATCAAAAAAAATTAATGGTGCGGTTATTCTGCTGTGCCTGCTTGCTGCACCCTGCAGTGTTTATGAAACCATAAAAGTTCCTGCTATAAAACATATTACACTTTCCTATGCCAATCTTCCCCCTGAATTGGAGGGCTATACCATAGCTCAAATAACCGATACCCACACAGGACTTATTTTTACAAAAGAATGGCAGGAAGACGTTGTCCAAAAAATCATGAATGAAAAGCCCGATCTTATTGTCCACACAGGTGACATTGGCGATACAAAACCGCAAAATATTGTAGAAAGCCTTGCTCCGCTCAACAAACTTTCTGCCCCTGACGGCGTCTATTATGTTTTCGGCAACCATGAAAATTATCACACGCTGCGTTACTGGCAGGAATATTTTCAGGAAAATGCATTGAATGTATTAGAAGACGAAACCGTCTATATCCATGATTATTTGGCAATTTCAGGAGCAAAAGCCCAGGCTCGTCATACTCCGCATATAACCCGGAATTTTTTAACCACCGTTCCGCAAAAATACTTTCACATTTATTTGCATCATCACCCTGCAAGTTTCAGAGAAGCTGCACCCTTTATTGATTTACAGCTTTCAGGGCATACCCACGGAGGAACTGTATTTTTCCTTGCTCCCCTCATCAAACATTTTAATGCAGGCTTTGTCTCCGGAATTTACAAACAAGACAACGCAAAGCTGTATGTCAGCAATGGCACAGGAATTTGGAGTTATACCCCCTTTCGCCTTTTTGTTCCCGCTGAAATTACCATTCTTCATTTAACGGGGAAAAATTAATAATGCTTTGTTTTAGTATCAGGTTGATTTTATAACTACGAAAGATAATTATAAAATTTTCTTTTTATGGGGGAAATGATTATCTCTGCTGTCGCTGCTTTAGTCGTTGTGACGCAGGAAACTACGAATAAAGACAGTGTCTATAAAGCAATGGCTTGTGACTATTAACCACTGTCTTTATCTGTACGGCTCGTTTTCTCGCCTACAGCTAAAGCATCCGTAAAGCTCGTAAACTCGCTAACGGCTACCGCTCCCCCATACCCCCACAGTTCCTGTTTTTCTGAAAGAAAAACAGGAAGATATGTTTTATAGGTGATTGATTATCAACCGTTTTCTATAACAAAGCGATTTTTTATAATAACACAGTATTTTTATGGGGAATACTTCCCCCAACTTTTTTTAAAGGGGTTTCACCCCTTTACCCGACCAAAGCAATTTTTCTGTAGGGGTAAGCTAACGGGGGCAAGCCCCCTTGCTCTCACCCCTACGACCCCGAGCAATGCCCCCATTTCACGCTTTCTCGGCAAAGAGCTAAAGCTCTCGCCTCAAAAGAGTGAAATTTCCAAGCGTGAAAGTTTTACATAAAGATAAGATATAGTTATCTACAAAGTTTATAAAAGCTTCCATGTCTTAAGTTTTATTCTAGAGCATTTCCTTGTAACATCAAGAATTAAAAAGATTGCTTCGCTATCGCTCGCAATGACGTGTTAATGGAGTGCAATTCTCATCTCTCCGTCATTGCGAGGAGCGTAAGAGACGCGGGAATATTTTAAAGATATAATGAAATAGTAGTAATATTCCGAATACTAAAAGGAAATGCTCTAAAATTATGTAACTGCTTTTATAGAGAAATAGATTAAGCCGTTCTGCAACGCAGTACGGCAAAATACCGGCTTTATACTGGGCAGGAAACAACCAGCTTAAAAATATGCAGAGAGTAACTTGTGACGAGCTCTGCAAATGAGGGTGAAACTCTCTTTGGCACAGTGAGTTAATGGGATTGAGGTAAGGGGATA